>JAHFHI010000263.1 GCA_023246995.1 Candidatus Omnitrophota bacterium | reverse complement strand
TTTTTACCTGCTGCAAAGACGACGCGCGCGGGGTGGCTTACAAGCTCGGCCTGCCGCTTACCATTCTTCAAGTCGGGGAGGATTATCTTAAAATCGTGGAGCGTCCCAAATACGGATACGGCAAGGGGATCAACCCCTGCATTGACTGCCGCGCCTATATGTTCACCCTGGCTAAGCGGGTGATGGAAGAATCCGGGGCTTCCTTCATGATCTCGGGAGAAGTTTTGCAGCAGCGGCCCATGTCCCAAAAATTACGCGATTTTAACGCCATCGAAAAGGAAGCCGGGCTGGAAGGGCTCGTCGTCCGGCCGCTAAGCGCGCGTCTTTTGGCGCCGACCAAACCCGAGCTCGCGGGCATTATCGATAGAAGCAGGCTTCATGCCATTCACGGCCGCTCGCGCCAGGGCCTGCTTGAGCTCGCGCAGAAATACGGAATCGAGCATCCGCCCTCTCCCTCGGCCGGATGCTCGCTCACCTCTCCGGCGTTTGCCAACAAAGTCCGCGACGTTTTTAACAGCCACGACGGCGACTACGAGCGCTGGGAGTTTGAGATTTTGAAGATGGGAAGGCATTTTCGGCTCGGGCCGGAAACCAAGGTGGTGGTGGCCCGCAACCACGATCAAAACGAATATCTTGAGGGGCTCCATCCGGAAGGAACGGCGCTCATGACCTGTGAAAACTTCGCCGGGCCTCACGCGCTTTTTATCGGGCCTCCGGAACCGGAGCGGCTTGAAAAAGCGGGGAGGCTTATCCTTCGCTACTCCCAGAAACCGCTTCCCGAAATCTGCCGTATCCGTCTGATCGGAACCCCGGCCCAGGAAACAGTCGAGATTGTTTCTCCGGCCTCGGAAGCGGAAATAGAAAGTTTGAGGATCGCATGAAAAAAAATCCCGAAATCCGCGCCGTTCTCTTTGATCTGGGAAACGTGCTTCTCAATTATGACGCCCGCAAGGCGGGCAAACGTTTTGCCGAGGCCTGCGGCGTGCCGCTCCTCAAGGTCTGGATCCACTTTTTCACTTCTCCCGCGGAAAAGGCTTTTACGCGCGGGGAAATCTCCTGCTATGAATTCTACCGGCATTCCAAGCAGGTGTTGAAGTTCCCGGTCAACTACAAAACCTTCAGCCATTACTGGAACGATATTTTTTGGGAAAACGAGGGGATGGACGCGCTTTTGGTTAAGCTCAAAAAACGCTACCCTCTCTATCTCATTTCAAACACCAACAAGCTTCACTTCGAGTACATCAAAAAGAAATTTAAAATCCTGCGGCATTTCAAAAAAACTTTTCCTTCGCATGAAGTGGGGCACCGGAAGCCGGAACTGGAAATCTATCAAAAAGTGCTCGCCAAGATCGGTTTTAATCCGGAGGAAACGGTGTTTATCGATGATGTGCCCAAGTTTGTCCGGGGCGCGCGCAAAGCCGGCATGCACGCCCTCCGGTTTCGCTCAAAGGAGCGCCTGATTGCCGATTTGCGCCGCCTCGGCGTCAGGATTTGATTTCCACCCCTATTTTTTAGTAACATACCGCCTGTCATGAGCAATTTTTTCAAGACGGTTTTTCTTTTAAGCGGGCTTACGCTTCTTCTGGTTTTTTTCGGCCGGCTTGTGGGCGGCCCCAACGGGATGATGGCCGCTTTTTTCTTTGCCTGCGTCATGAATTTGGGAGCCTACTGGTGGAGCGACAAGCTTGTGCTGGCGGCCTACCGGGCCAAGCCGCTTTCGGAGGCCGAGGCTCCCGAAGTCCATGCCATGGTGAGTGAGCTTGCCGCGCAGGCCGGAATCCCGAAGCCGTGCATTTATCTGATCCCGAGTGCCGCGCCCAATGCCTTTGCCACGGGCCGGAGCCCCAAACATGCGGCGCTTGCCGTCACGCAGGGAATTTTTGAGGCGTTAAACCAGGAAGAACTGAAAGGCGTGCTGGGCCACGAACTCGGGCATGTCCTGAACCGGGATATTCTGATTGCCTCGATTGCCGCGACCCTGGCCGGAGCCATCAGCATGCTGGCCTCCATGCTGCGGTGGGGGCTTATGACCGGCAGCATGCGCCGAAACGACCGGGAAGAGGGCGGCGCGCATCCCCTGGTCCTTTTTGTGAGCGCGATCATTATCCCCTTTGCCGCGATGCTGATTCAGCTCGCGGTTTCGCGTTCCCGCGAATTCGGCGCGGATGAAACGGGCGCGCGGCTCTGCGGTAATCCGCTCTATCTGGCAAGCGCGCTCGGCCGCCTCGAAGCGGCGTCGAAAAAAACTTTTTTGCATCAAGCCGATCCGTCAAGCGCGCATCTTTTTATCGTCAATCCCCTGAAGCCGGATCTTTTCGCCAAACTTTTCAGCACGCATCCGCCCATGAGTGAGCGTATCGCGCGCCTTGAGAGGATGGCCGGAGGCCGCTAAAACTTCTAAATCCTTCGCGCAAATGGACGATATTGACGTTATCCCGCGTGATGGATAGAATAGGCCCGATTAAACAAAGGAGCTGAAATCATGTCTTACGTTATTGTGGAAAAATGTCTCGGTGAAAGATACGCATCCTGCGTCGCGGTTTGTCCTGTTGACTGCATTTATCCGGGGGATTACAAAGGCGAAGAGTTTATGGTGATTGACCCGGCCGTTTGCATTACGTGCGGCGCGTGCCTTCCGGAATGCCCGATCGGCGCCATTGTCGAATCCGAGGACTACGACCCCGAATACGCCAAGGTCAATGCCGAGCTTTCGCCCCAGTTTAAAACCAACCCCAAAGTTGCCGAAAGATCCAAAAACGATCCTCCGCGAAAGCCCACAAATAAGCTTGTCCAGTAAAGGCAGCCTGCTCCGGGCGGCCTCATTTCAGGGGCCGTTTAAAGCGGGCCAAACGAGGTTTAGTTTTCTTCCATGAAGCCCAGGCCCAGCCGAGCTGTCTCCTCCCGCAAAGCTTTGAAAGCCAAAACCAAAGCGCCTAGCAA
>JAHFHI010000025.1 GCA_023246995.1 Candidatus Omnitrophota bacterium | reverse complement strand
TGCACGCCCGGACCTTGGGGATCATGCCCCCGCTCACGATCTTGGTGTCGATCAGATTCTGGACTTCATCGACGTGAATGGAGGAAATCAGGCTTGTCTCGTCAACCGGGTTTCGCAGAATGCCTTTGACGTTTGTGAGCACCATCAGCTTCTGCACCCCCATGGCCACCGCGATCTTGGCCGCGGCCTCATCGGCGTTGACATTGTAGGCTTCGCCTTTGTCGTCGATCCCCACGGGATAAACCACCGGGATCATGTTGAATTCCGTGAGTTCTTTAAGCGGCATAATATTCACGGCGGTGACCTCGCCCACATACCCGACATCCCCCTCACGGGTATGGCGCACCACGTTCAGGATTTCGGCGTCATGTCCCGAAAGCCCGATCGAGCGCGCGCCGAGCCGGTTGATATCATGCACGATGCTTTTATTGAGATCGGCCAGAGTATCCACCACCACGCTGATTGTTTCCTTGTCGGTCACCCGAAGACCGTTCACGAACCGGCTTTGCACGCCCCGCTTTTTCAAGTTCTCCGTGATGAAACTGCCGCCCCCGTGAATCAAAATGGGTTTGATCCCCACATAGTTCATGAAGACAAGATCCTGCAGGACGTTCTCGCGAATGTCCTCATAGGTCAGGGCCGCGCCCCCGTATTTGATCAAAACCTCTTTGCCCCGGAACTTCTTTATATAAGGAAGGGCCTCGATCAGAATCCCCGCTTTTTCAACGAGCTCTTGCATCATGAATAGGAGGAATTGATCAGAACGTATTTGGTCGTAAGGTCGGAGGTGACAAACTGCGCCCGACCCCGGCCTTTGCCGATGGTCACGTCAATGACGTATTCCTTGCGCTGGAGGATGCGCCGGGCCTTGGGAAGGTTCAGCACCCGCAGCCTGCCGTGAGAAACCACATGCGCGTTCCCGATGGCGATACTCAAGCCGTCCGGATCAAAAGCCACGCCGCTTGCGCCGATCGCGGCCACAATCCGGCCCCAGTTCGGGTCCGCGCCCGCGAGCATGGTTTTAAAAAGCATGGAATTGGCGATTTGCCGGGCCGCGCGTTCGGCCTCGGTTGGGTTCTTAGCCCCGGCAAGACGCAGGGTGCAGATATGGGTCACGCCCTCGCCGTCTTTGACCATTTCGTAGGCCATCAGCCGGCAGACCTCCTCTAAAACGTCCCGGAACATCCGGTAGTCGCGGTCCACTTTCTGGATCGTCGGATTCCCGGCCTCGCCGTTGGCCAGGGCAAGCACCATGTCGTTGGTGCTCATGTCGTTATCGATCGCCATTTTGTTGAAGGTGTCATCCACCGCATGGCGGATGGCGCGGCGCAGAAGCGGCTTGGTGATGGCCAGGTCAGTCGTGATGAAGCAAAGCATGGTCGCCATATTGGGGTGCACCATCCCCGCGCCTTTGCCCATGGCCCCGATCGTGATCTTTTTATCTCCGAGAAAAAAGGAAAGCGCCACTTCCTTGAGCGACAAATCGGTGGTGAGAATTCCTTTGGCTGCGGCCCGGCCCCCGTCTTCGGAAAGGCGACTGACAAGCTGCGGGATGGCATTTTTAAAGCGCGTGACCGGGAATGGCACTCCGATCAAGCCGGTCTGCGCGATTAAAATTTCTTCTTCATTAAGGTTAAGGTGCTTGGCGGCCTCGCGCACGCATTCCTCGACGGCCTGCTTGCCGTTCGGGCCGTTCATGCAGTTGGCGTTTCCGCTCGAAGCCAGAATCGCCCGGTGCCGGGCCCCTGAAATCACCCGCATGGAGTGCTGGACGGGCCAGGCCTTGACGCGATTGGTGGTGAAGGTCCCCGCCGCCACACTGGCCGCGCGGGAAACGATCAGCGATACGTCATAGCGCTTCTTTTTTTTCTTGATTCCGGCATGCATGCCGGCCGCATAAAAACCGGCGGCCGTGGTCACGCCCCCGCCCCGTCTTTTTTCCCAAATCGGTTTTACCATACCCTAAGCCCTTCCTCTTCTTGAAATCCCATGCGTAGGTTCATGTTTTGCACGGCCTGTCCTGAAGCGCCCTTCAGCAGATTGTCGATCACGCTCACGACAATCAAACGGCCCGTTTTCGGCTCCACGCCAAACCCGATGTCGCAGAAATTTGTCCGCTGCACGTCCTTGAGCGCCGGGAATTCCCCCTCCGGCCGGAGGCGGACAAAAGGTTCATCACTATACGCCTTTTTAAAAGCTTGCGCAATGGCAGGGGCCCGCACCCCCTTTTTGAGCTTCATATAAATCGTGGCCAGGATGCCCCGTTCGATCGGAAGGAGATGCGGCACAAAAGCCACACGCACCTTGCGGCCGGCGGCAAAGCTCAAGGCCTGTTCAATCTCCGGTGTGTGCTGATGCCGGCCCACTTTGTAGGCGAAAAAATTTTGATCCACCTCGCAAAACTGGGTGGCCGGGGTAAGCTTCCGGCCCGCGCCGCTCACGCCCGATTTGGCATCAATGTTAATCGAGTCCGGCTCGATCAGGCCCTCCCTCAAAAGCGGCGCGATCCCGAGAATGGCGGCGGTCGGATAACATCCCGGATTGGCAATCAAATCGGCTTTCCGGATCTTGCTTCGGAAAAGTTCCGGAAGCCCGTAAACAGCCGTCTTCAAAAGCCCGCGGTGGGTGTGGCGGACTTGGTACCAAGCCTCGTAAAGCCTCCAGTCTTTCAGCCGCAAGTCCGCCGAAAGATCGATCACGATTTTCCCGGCCCGGTGAAAAGCCTCGGCGGTCTGCATGGCCTCGGTGTGGGGCAGGCAGAGAAAAACCAGTTCGGCCGCCCGCCGGATCTCGGAAAAACTCCAGCGTTTCACTTCAAGATCGAGCGCTTCGGGAAGAACCGGGATCAGTTTTCGCAGGGGAATATTTTCTTTCTGCCGGGTCGTCAGCGCGGTGATCCTCACGCCTGGATGCCGAAGCAGAATTTTTACAAGCTCAATGCCGGTGTAACCGGTCGCACCGAGAACCGCGCACGTTAGCATAAACAGGACTCCGCATTATAGGAAAGGCCTTTGTCCATTGTCAATGGACCCCTCTTCCCGGACCGGCCCCGGGGTCCGGGTATTTTTCGATTGACACGAATCGCCGGAAAAACTATTTTCTTCCGCATGCCGTCCAAGAGACTCTCTAAAAAACAGAAACCCATCCGGAAGAGCCGCCCGCATTCGCCCCAAAAATCATTTTTTTCCTCAAGACTTTTCGGCCTGACTTTCAAAAAACCGCGTCTGCTCGAAGCCGCCCTTTTTCATCCCTCTTACCGGAATGAAACAGCAGGGCTCGAAAAGTCACTCCCGGATTTCGACCGCCTGGAATTCCTGGGGGACGCCATTTTAAACCTGATCATCTGCCAAAAAATCTACCGGCTTTACCCCAAGGCCGATGAGGGGCTCCTGAGCCGGCTGCGCTCCATCCTGGTCTCGCGCAAAATTCTTTCTCGCCTGGCCGTTCAAATCGGGCTGCCCCGTTACCTCAAGCTCGGCAGAAGCCTCAAATCCCAGCCGGACATCCCTAAAACAAAAATTTTCGCCGACGCTTTTGAAGCCCTGCTCGCGGCGCTCTTTTTTGATAAAGGTTTCAGCGCCGCCGAGCGGTTTATCCTCAAAATTTTTACGCCCTACTTCGATGCACGGAGACTTCTGCGCCTTGACCCCAATCCCAAAAGCACGCTCCAGGAATTAGTCCAAAGATACTGGCAGCGCCTGCCCGAATACACAAGCGAGGCAACCCCGCGCGGGTTCAAGATCACGGTCGCCGCCGACAGAACCCATCAGGCCTCGGGCATCGGCCCGAGCAAACGCGACGCCGAAGAAAAAGCCGCCCGCTCGCTTGTGCGCATGCTCCGTCATGAATTGGCCGGGCGTTTGAAGAAAAAATCTTCCGGCAAAAAACTGTTCAAAACTTCCTGATCTTTGCGCTTGAGCAGCTGATCTTTCAACCGGGGCAAAAAGGCCGGGTCCGGCTGGATTTCAGGATGCCCGAAATCCCCGGCTAAAAGAAGCTCCAAGGGTCCGAAAGGCTCACTTGAGATCTCGGAGGGTTTCTGCCCGTGAGCTTCAAAAAGACGGGTCGCCACGGGGCCGGAAAGAAAAACATTCAGCCGGTAGTTCAGGATTCCCTCCAGGGAAAGCTCTCCGCTCGCCACCATTGAAAAATCCCTGGAAACAAGCGAAAGCTTGTCCATCTTCATGCGGCCTTCCTCAATGCTGAAAGAGGACCGGACATCATCAAAACCCGTTTCCCCGGAAACGGAATTGCCGACATCTTCAAAGCCCTCAATCTTGGCCACAGCCGCCAGCACGTCAAAACTTTTAAAACGCCCGTTGGTGAGCGAAAAGGTGCCTTGCCCCCGCAACCGCTTTTTCCAGTCTGAATCAAAACCTTCTCCGCGCAAGCGGGCCACAAAAAAGAAATTTCCCTCGGCAGGATTCTCAAAACCGGTCCGGTTCTTTAAAAAACGGGCCAGATTGATGCGGTCGATCTGGCAGTCAAGCTCATAACCGGCCGGACTCGCACCGCGCATCTCAAGCGTTCCGGAAGCCGTCACCGAACCCTCATAGACCTCGAAGACAGCCCTGGGAAAACTCCAGCGCTCTTCGGCATATTCAGCCTCAAGGGCCGTTTTCTCCAAAAACTGACCGGCGGGTAAAAGACTTTCGAGGGTTTTCTCCCACTCTAAAAACTTGCTTCGCAGGCTTTCAGGAAACCATGGGCCGGCCAGTTCGCGCGCGGTTTCGAGAACCAGAACCGGATGCAATTGGCTTGCGGCCAGCTTGAGCTTCGCAGAAGGCTTGCCAAAGGGATCCTCAATGTGAAGGGCCAGGAGAACGGGCGAAGCCCCGATCTGGAACTCCGCCTCTTTGAGTTCAAGGGCCAAGAGCCCGGAGTCGAGAGAGAAATGGATGTTGCGGATTTCATGGCCCCCGGCGTCGCGGAGCCGTCCGTTTTGCACCGTCACATTCACCGTGCGCTTGATCCGGCCCGGATGTTCGATCAGGTTCCCGCTTAAGTTGGCGAGAATTTTGACCTCTCCCCCGAGCTTGTAATCTTTGAAGGCCGGGATCAGGGCCTCCCAGCCGTCGATGGAAAATTTATTGGTCAGCAAATTGAGCTCTCCCTCGCCCGTCCGGAGATTAAAACTCCGCAGGGTTCCCTTGGTCGTGGCCTTTTCAAGCTCGAGAGAAAAGTCGCCCTCAAGCATCCGGCCCTGCTTCACTGAAAAATCGAAGAGCAGATGGAGCGGGAAATCCTTGGGCTTGGAAAAGTAGCCGCCGTATGAAATAAGCGCGGGCGTCAGGTCCCAGTTGGCGTGAAGCGCAAGCTCCTTCCAGCTCCCTTCGGCCGACATTTCAAAACTGCTGCGGCCCGAAAATCCGAAATTAAACGGGACCGCTTCCTGAAAGGGAATGTAATATTGCGGGAGGCTTTCAAGCAGAATATCCGTTCCGCTGAAGCGCACGTCCTTGAGTTCCCCGGTGGCAAGCGAAGTTCTGCCGGAAGCTTCAAAGCGTCCGGCGGGAAGCGACAAAAGCGAGCGCTTGAGCACCACTTCTCCCTGGGCCGGATGCCACGTGAAATCCGCTTCCAGAAACGCTTCTACGGTGGGGGAAGTGACCCGGCTCGCTTCCTGATAAATTTCATAAACCAGCCCTTTGACTTCGGCCTTGGATTCAAGCTGAACCCATGGCTGGCCCGCGACCCTGTGAATTTTCCAAGTCATCCGCCCGCTTCCGGCCTGAAGGCGCATGGGCGCATTCAGATCCTGGGGCTTAAAAACCGACAGAAGATCAATCCCTTCCAAGGAAAATCCGGCTTCGAATCCCGCAAAAGCCGGGCTCGCAAGCGATTCCTTGCCGGCAAGCAGCCACCCTTCTCCTTTGAATGCCTGCTCGCGGCCGAAAGCATCGGCGGTCCATTGATACCGGGCTTTATCGCCGGAGCGCTGGATGCGCACATTCATGTTGGAAATCCTTACCGGAGCCAGCGGGATTCTCTCCGGGGGCACAATCTCCGAACTCCCGCCCTGAATATGGACTCGGACCACTTCCGCGCGCCCGATCAAAAGATGAAGGACCCCGAGAAAGATTCGAGCTCTCTTGGCCGTGAGGGTCTGCCCTGTTTTTCTGAAAGTGATGCGTAGCTCTCCTAACTCGGAAGACGGTACGGGAAAAGCGTTAAAGGACGCAGTTTTAAAAGTCAGGCTGGTGTCAAAGTTGCGGTCGAGAATTTTGACCAGCGCGGAGGGAATTGTCTCGGGCTTGATCCAGAGCGCGACCAGTCCGTAATAAACGGCGAGGGCAAGCACAAGAACGCCGGCTGAAAGGAATAAGCCGGCCCGGGCATTTCGTTTGTTGGGCATTTTTTTAGTAATTCTGGTACTGCCCGCCGCCCAAAGGCTGATAAGCGTATTCCTCGAAAAATCCCTGACAGGAAGAAAGCGTCACGGCGAGTGCCAGCAGAAGCAACGGGTAGAAAATTTTGCGCATGGGAAAAATCCAGCGCGAAAGATCAGCGCTTGGTGTACTGGAAGCTTCTACGCGCGCTCTTACGGCCGGGCTTTTTGCGTTCCTTTTTACGCGGGTCACGCGTCAAGAAACCGTTTTTGCGCAGGAGAGGCCTTAGCTTTTCGTCGTAGCTTATAAGCGCGCGGGAAATTCCGAGCCGGACAGCCCCGGCCTGGCCGGCCTTGCCGCCGCCGTGAACATGAGCTTTGGCTTTGAAATTTTCGCCGAGCTGGGTGCTCTTGAAGGGCTGCTCAACGATCAGCTGAAGACTGGCCCGCTGAAGATAGTCGCGGGAATCGGCATTGTTGATGACGATCCCCTTTTGACCGGCGATCAGCCACACGCGGGCAATCGCACCCTTGCGCCGGCCTGTTGCGTAGTAAGAAGTCGTCTCGGACATTTAAAGGGTTCCTTTACCAGGATATGGGGATCGGCTGCTGGGCTTTTTGTTCATGCTCACCGCCGGCGTAAACACGCAGGCGCCGCAGCATTTCCCGGCCGAGTTTGTTTTTGGGAAGCATTCGGGAAACCGCCCGGATAATAATCTCCTCGGGCTTCTTATTCTGAAGTTCCGTGAAGGTGTAAGTCTTGAGCCCGCCCGGATAACCGCTGTAGTGGTTGTAGATTTTGGTTTTAGCCTTCTGCCCCGTGACCTTCACCTGCTTGGCCTGGACCACCACCACCTGATCCCCGGAAATCTGATCAGGGGCAAAACAAGGCTTGCCCTTGCCGATTAAAAGTGTGGCAATACGCGTGGCCAACCGTCCCAGGGTTTTCCCGGAGGCATCGACCAAATAAGTCTTTCTCGCAAAATCTTTTTCGTTAGGAAGATAGGTTTTCATCATAAGGGTCTCTCTCGAAACAAGGTCGGTGATTTTAACAGAGGCCCCCGGTCTTGTCAAAACTTCTTTAACGCTCCCCTCCCCTGATCCACGGGCCCCGCGAGCCTCACTAAAAATCCGCAACCCCTTTATTTAAAATGGGTAACAATAACATCCCGGTCCGGGGCAGAGATCAGTAGCGCACGCGGGCAAGCACAAGGCCACGCGCCGGCGCGCCTTGAGGCGCCGCACGCCGGTCACGCGCGTTTAGGATATCTCGGATTTTCTTCAAGGCAAGCCGCCCCCTGCCCGCGGCAATCAGTACGCCCGCGATATTGCGCACCATGTGATACAGAAAACCGTCGGCCTCGACGGTCAAAGTAATAAGCCCGCCCTGCCGCTTCACCTCAAGACGCTTGACCGTGCGCACGGTGCCGCGCCTGGAGGAATCCGCAAGGGCTCCGGAACCCGCGTCGCAGAAAGAACGGAAATCATGACGGCCTTTTAAAATCCCAGCCGCCCGGCGCATCCTGCCCACGTCAAGGGGCCCGGGCACATGAAAAGCTCGCAGCCCGAACAGCGGGGAGCGGACGGGATCATTCCAGACATGATACTCGTAGGTTTTTAATTTCACGCTGTAGCGGGCGTGAAATTCCGCCGGAGCTTCTTCGATTTTTCGTACCGAAACCGATTCCGGCAAAAGCGCGTTTAAGCCCTTTTGGATAAGACGCAGTTCCCGCGTGCTTGCGGTTTTGAAATTAACGACCTGCTCGAGGGCGTGAACCCCGGCATCAGTCCTTCCGCTCGCCGCGGCAATCTTAACCTTGGCGTCAAAAAAACTCGAGAGGGCCTTTTCGACCGCTTCCTGAAGGGTGGCTCGGCCCGGCTGTTTTTGAAAACCAAAAAAACCGGACCCGTCATACTCGAGAGTCAGCTTGATATTGCGCATAAGAAAAATTTTCGGAGAGCCGGAGAATCAGGCCCGGCCGCGGGCCCAAATTTCGGCGATCTGGACGGCATTCAGGGCCGCGCCCTTGCGAATCTGATCGCCGCTCACAAAAAGGGCGAGGCCGTTCGGGTGGCTCGGGTCTTTGCGGATACGGCCCACGAGCACGTCATCGCCGCCGGAGGCTTCCACGGGCATGGGGAAATAATTTTTCGCCCGGTCATCGACCAGCCTCACTCCGGGGGCCGCGCGCAAGGCTTCATAAACGGCCTCAAGCTCAAACGGTTTTTCAAATTCCACGAAAAGCGCTTCCGAGTGCGCCCTAAAAACCGGCACCCGCACGGTCGTGGCCACGACCTGGATTTTTTCGTCATGAAATATTTTTTTGGTCTCCTGCATCATCTTGATTTCTTCCTCGCAATAACCGTTTTCCTTGATGGCGCTGTTGTGAGAAAAAAGATTAAACGCAATCTGATGCGGAAAAATCTTGGGTGAAGCTTTGGCTCCGGCCAGAACCTCGCGGGACTGTTCCTCGAGCTCCTTCATGGCGAGCGCCCCGGCCCCGCTCGCGGCCTGATAAGTGGCCGCCACAACGCGGCGGATCGAAGAAATTTTATGGAGAGGAAAAAGCGGCACCACCATAATGATCGTCGAACAGTTGGGGTTGGCAATAATCCCCTTATTTTGAGCGATATCCTGCGGATTGATTTCAGGCACCACCAGCGGGACCCCGGGGTCCATGCGGAAGGCGCTTGTGTTGTCCACCACAAGGGCCCCGGCCTTGACGGCGTGCGGCGCAAGCTCGCGGCTCACGCTTCCACCCGCGCTTGAAAGCACAAGGTCCACCCCCGCAAAAGAATCCGGGCGCGCCGCCTCAAGCGTGTACGTCCGGCCCTTGAACGTCACTTTTTTACCCGTGGAGCGGGAGGAGGCCAGCAACCGCAATTCCCCGATCGGGAAATTTCTCTCCTCAAGGATGCTTAAAAATTCCTGGCCTACGGCCCCGGTCGCTCCAAGAATCGCCACGGTCAGCATTTTCATGATCGCCTGCAATCTTTCATTTTTCGCATCTTCGATTTTTAATTTTTCACTTTTAATTTTGAATTGATTTTTCCCGCGACGCTGTCGCCCATTTCGGCGCATCCCACGCGCCGCGCGCCCTCGGAAGCAATATCCGCCGTGCGCAGCCCCTCTTCGAGCGTCTCTTCAACCGCCCGCTCCACGCATCGCGCCACCTCGTGAAGATTAAAG
>JAHFHI010000262.1 GCA_023246995.1 Candidatus Omnitrophota bacterium | reverse complement strand
CCGATTTCTCGGGGTTTGCCTTTTTCAGAATCAACCAGATTCTAAAAGAGCGTCATTCAGATTTGGTAACCCGGCTATCCGTGAAGCTTTCGCCTCCGAGGATCCGTGGCTTTGCGTCCCCCGATTCCTCGGGGTTTGCCTTTTTCAGAATCTCTAAAAGAAAGATAACACACGAACCGGGTTTGTCAAACCCCGGCTTGATCTCTATAAGTCCTTGTAACGTTTGAAGTTAGAATCGGATGCGGGAATTGACTTCAAAAGGGCCACCTGTTAGGATAGCCCCCTCATGCAAACCCCGCTGAAACACCACGCCATAGAAGAAATTATTGAGGACGTGCGTTTAGGGAAGATTGTCATCATCGCCGATGATGAAACCCGTGAGAACGAAGGCGATTTGATTTTTGCCGCCCAATACGTCTCCCCGGAGAAAGTCAACTTTATGATGCGCTTTGGCCGGGGCCTGATCTGCGTCCCGCTCGAAGAGGAAAGAATAGAAACTTTAGGCTTGCGCCAGATGACTGAAGTTTCAGGCGATGTGATGGGCACTGCGTTTACCGTTTCTGTCGACGCCAGACTCGGGATCACCACGGGCATCTCCGCCTATGACCGGGCCCGCACGATAGAAATTCTCGCCGATCGCAAAAGCGGAGCTTCTGATCTGGTTTCTCCCGGGCATATTTTTCCGCTCAAAGCCCGCAAGGGCGGTGTTCTGACCCGCGCGGGGCATACCGAAGCGAGCATTGACCTCGCGCGGCTTGCCGGCCTTGAGCCCGCGGGGGTCATCTGCGAGATTGTCAGTGACGACGGCCGGATGAAACGTTTCCCCGAGCTTTTGGAGTTTGCCCTCACGCATGGCCTCAAGATCGGGACCATCCGGGATCTTATCGAATACCGCCGCCGCTTCGACAAACTGGTCGAGAAAATCAGCGAGGCTGAAATTCCGACGGTTTTTGGAAAGTGGACCGCCAAACTCTACCGGTCTCTGGCCGACGGGGCAGAACACGTGGCCCTCGTTAAAGGGAACGTGCAGGACAAGCCCATGCTGGTGCGAGTCCATTCCGAGTGTTTTACCGGCGACATCTTGGGCTCCTTGCGCTGTGATTGCCAGGATCAATTGTTGGCCGCCATGGAGGCTATGGAGCGTGAAGGCGAAGGGGTTATTCTCTATATGCGTCAGGAAGGCCGCGGCATCGGGCTCGCCAACAAGCTCAAGGCCTACGCGCTTCAGGATCAGGGACTTGATACGGTTCAGGCCAACCAGAGACTTGGTTTCAAGCCCGATCTGCGCGACTATGGCGTGGGGGCGCAAATTCTTCGCGATCTTGGCCTGACCAAACTCCGGCTCCTAACCAACAACCCCCGCAAAATCGTGGGGCTCGAAGGGCACGGCCTTGAGGTGACCGAGCGCGTCACGCTCTCGACGCCGGCCCATGCTTACAACGCCAAATATCTCAAAGCCAAAAAGGAAAAGCTGGGCCATCTGCTCAATTTTTGAGCTAGAGAAGACCTCGCTTTAGGTTTCCATCTTTGCCATGATCCTTCACCGGGGCCGCCTCCAGGCAAGCGGAAAAAAATTTGCTGTCATTGTTTCCCGTTTTAACGAATTCATCACCCGCCGCCTCTGGCAGGGTGCCGTTGAAGTCCTCGAACAGGCGGGCGCCTCCGCGCGAAGTATTGAGACGGTCTGGGTTCCGGGAGCCCTTGAAGTTCCGCAGATCTGTAAAAAAATGGCCCGCCTTGGCCGGTTTGATGCCGTGATTGCGTGCTTCGCGGCCAGACCCGGCATTTTGAATGCGTGGCCCAGGAACTTACCCGGGGCATTTCCCAGGCAGCGCTCGAAACCGGTGTTCCTATGGCAACCGGGGTGATCACGGCCGACACCCTCGAGCAGGCCATGGACCGGGCAGGGCTCAAGTCCGGCAACAAGGGCCGGGATGCCGCCCTTGCCGCTCTTGAACTCGCGGGCTTGGATGAGACCCTTACCGGCGGCAGAAAAGGAAAGCGCTCGTGAATAAAATCCGCAAAAGAACCCGGGCCCGGGAATGCGCGCTCCAGATTCTTTATCAGCATGAAATGAACCCCGCCCCGCTGGAGAGTATTATCGAACGTTTTTGGAAAGAGGAGGCTGTGCTTCCGGAGGATGAAGTGCGGAGTTTTGCCGAGAAGATTGTCTCGGGAACGGTGGAGCACCTCGGAGAAATCGACGGAGTGATTTCAAAGGCGGTCGAGAATTGGGAGATTACTCGCATGGCCGTGATTGACCGCAACATTTTGCGGAGTTCCACTTATGAAATCCTTTTTCTTTCGGAGATTCCGCCGAAGGTCGCGATCAACGAGGGCGTGAATCTTGCGAAAAAATTTTCCCAGATTGAGTCCGGAAAATTCGTAAACGGTATTTTGGATAAAATTGCGCACACCGAAAAACCCCGCTACGAGTCTTCGCCCAAGGGGCCTTTGGGCGAGCCCGCCGGATAGTTCCACCGCCCCAGAGTCCTCCCTCATGCAACCTTCTGACGATTTCTGGATGCGCTTGGCCCTTGAGGAGGCTTTGAAAGGCCGCTTCGCGGCAAGCCCTAATCCCATGGTCGGGGCCTGCCTTGTGCGCCGGGGACGGCTTATCACAAAAGCCGCGCACCTTGTCTGCGGCGGGGACCATGCTGAAGTTCGCGCACTCCGAGCCGCGCGGCGGGGCCGCCTCTCGGATGCTACACTTTATGTAACGCTTGAACCCTGCGCGACATGGGGGAAAACGCCGCCCTGCACGGATGTTATTATCCGCTCCGGGGTGGCCGAAGTGGTGATCGGCATGTTCGACCCCAACCCCGTCAACCACGGACGGGGCGTGGCCGCATTAAGGAAAGCGGGAATCAAAGTGCGGGGACCCGTTCTTGGCCGTGAGGCCGAAAGGGTCAATGAGGCATTTGTGAAATGGATCCAAACAGGACT
>JAHFHI010000261.1 GCA_023246995.1 Candidatus Omnitrophota bacterium | reverse complement strand
GTAAAATTCAGAACTGTTGGATTGAAGCGTATTATTTTATTTAACTCGAGTTCTGCAAATTTCTCCTCTCCCTAAGGGCGAGGGGAAGGGTGAGGGGGACGGGACGCCTTGAAATCTCCCCCTCCCTGCCTTCTCCCCCAAGGGGAGAAGGGGTTGCTTATGAAAAACGCAGAACTCAAGATTTGAGGAAGGAATTAATCCGTTATGGAAATCCGTGTTCCGCGTCTGGGGGAAGGGGTCAGTGCGGGGACAGTCGTCAGCGTGCTGGTGAAGGAAGGCGACAAGGTCAAAAAAGATCAGACGGTCCTCGAGCTTGAAACCGACAAGGCCGTGGCTCCGATTCCCGCGACCGAGTCCGGGACGATTGCCAAAATTTTAGTCAAGGAAGGCGAGAAGGTCTCGGTCGGGCAGGCCATCATGAAGCTTTCCGGGAATGGTACGAGCGCAGCGCACTCGCCGGCTCAATCCGCCGCGGAGCTGCCGCATCCGGCAAAGCCGAAGCCTGCTGCGCCGGTTCCGGCGGCGCCCTCGCAGGCCCCGCAAGCGGGTGCGATTCCTGCTGCCGGCTATCAGTATGAATCCAAAAGCGGTTTTGCGCCTCCGGCATCGCCGTCCGTGCGCAAGGTGGCCCGGGAACTCGGTCTGGATCTTTCCCGTGTACGGGGAAGCGAAGCCGGCGGACGCATTGTGATGGCGGACCTCAAGGCCTATATCGCAAATCTTCAGGCGCTGGCTATTGTCCCGCGGCAGGAAACGCTCCAAGCGGCTCCGGCCAAGCCTGCCGTGCCGAGTATTGATTTTGCAAAGTGGGGGCCTGTCACGCGAAAGCCGCTTTCCAATCTAAGACGCACGATCGGCGAGCGCATGGTGGACTCCTGGACCTCGATTCCGCATGTGACCCAGTTTGATGAAGCTGATATCTCCGGACTTATGGACCTTCGCAAAAAATACAACCCGGCCTACGAAAAAAAAGGGGGGCGGCTTACCGTCACCGCCTTTATCCTGAAAGTCGCGGCCCGAGCGCTTAAGAAATACGCGGCTCTAAACGCCAGCCTGGATGAGTCGGCGCAGGAAATCGTGTATAAGGATTACTGCCACTTGGGCGTGGCCGTGGATACCGAATCCGGGCTCATCGTTCCCGTGATCCGCAACGTGGACAAAAAATCGCTCCTTGAACTTTCCAAGGAACTGGCCCAGATGGCCGAGAAAACGCGCCAGAGAAAAATCAGCGTCGACGAGCTTCAGGGAGGCACCTTCAACATTTCCAATTTGGGGAGTATCGGCGGCACGCACTTTACGCCGATCGTAACCAAGCCCCAGCTCGCCGTGCTCGGGGTGGGGCGCGGCGTGCTGAAACCCGTTATCAAGGACGGCAAGACAGTCCCGGCCATGATGCTTCCGCTCGCGCTTTCCTATGACCACCGACTGATCGACGGCGCTGACGGCGCGCGTTTTATCCGCGAACTCGTTGAAGGGCTCGAGAGTTTTCCGGAAGCCGAACTGAAACTCAAGGACAAGGAGAAATAATGGTCGAAGCCATTAAGACCGACGTGGTGGTGCTGGGAGCCGGGCCGGGCGGTTACGCCGCGGCTTTTTACGCAGCCGATAGGGGGCGCAAGGTTATTTTAGTGGAGCAAGACAAGCGTCCCGGCGGGGTGTGCTTAAACCGCGGCTGCATTCCCTCCAAAGCGCTTCTTCACGCGACCAAGCTTCTGACCGAAGCCCGGGAGTCGGAGTTTCGCGGCATCAGTTTTTCCGCCCCCAAGATCGATTTGGAAAAAATGCGATCCTGGAAGGAATCCATTCTCGAGAAACTCGCCAAGGGAATTGCGGGGCTTGCGCAGTCGCGCGGCGTCCAGATTTTACAGGGGCGGGGGTATTTTGAGGATTCCAACACGCTGCGTGTCGAGACGCCCGACGGGCAGAAGTTTTTGCGGTTCGAAAAGGCCATTATTGCCGTGGGCTCGAGGCCGGCGCTGCCTTCGACCTTTGATCTCGGCAACAAGCGGATCATGACCTCCACGGAAGCGCTCGAGCTTCCGGATATCCCGAAAAGCCTGCTGATCGTCGGCGGCGGTTATATCGGCATGGAACTCGGCACCGTTTACGCGGCCTTGGGAAGCAAGATTGTTTTAGTCGAAGCCCTGGGCTCGATTTTGATGGGAGCCGATCCCGATCTGGCCCGTCCTGTTTTGAATTACGCGCAGAAGAATTTTAAAGAAGTCCGGCTCAAGACCAAGGTTCTTAAAATGACGACCAGCGGAAAACAAATCAAAGTCGTGATGCAGCCCGAGGGCAAGCCCGAGGTTGAGGAGCTCTATGACCGAGTTCTTGTTTCCGTCGGGAGGGTGCCTAACAGCAAAAACCTGGGTCTTGAAAATACCAAGGTCAAGCTCGATGACAAGGGGTTTATCCTCGTGAGTGAACGCCAGGAAACCGACGACGCGGCCATTTACGCGATCGGCGACATTGCGGGCGGGGCGCTGCTTGCGCATAAGGCGGCCAAGGAAGCCCGTATTGCCGTCGAGGTCCTGACCGGAGAACCGAGCGCTTTTCGGGATGTCGTGATCCCGGCAGTCGTGTTTACCGATCCCGAAGTGGCCTGGTGCGGCCTGACCGAAGCCGAGGCCAAAGCCAAGGGGATTGCCGTCGAAGTGGTAAAGTTTCCCTGGTCCGCTTCAGGACGTGCGCTTAGTTTTGACAGAACCGACGGCTTGACCAAACTTATTATTGAACCGGAAACCGAACGGATCCTCGGGGTCGGGGTTGCCGGAGCAGGAGCGGGCGAACTGATCAGCGAAGGCGTTTTGGCCGTCGAGATGGGCGCGACCGCCCGGGACCTTGCGGAGTCGGTGCACCCGCATCCCACGCTTTCGGAAACGCTCATGGAATGCGCCGAGCTTTTTTACGGCGCGGCCACCCACGCCGTGAGCCGCCGCAGATCGCCTGCGGCC
>JAHFHI010000260.1 GCA_023246995.1 Candidatus Omnitrophota bacterium | reverse complement strand
GCGTGTTTTCGTACGCTCGGTATTCACCGCTTTTCTCGGATTCCGCGGGCCCGGCCTGGCTGCGGCTTTGAGCGTCGCGGATTTTGCCCCGCAGCCTCGAAAGCTCCAAGTCCTTTTGATGGACTTCCGCATCCTTCTCAAGCGCGACTTTTTCAGCCGCCTCGAGTTTGGTTTTTGCCCGCTCGAATTCAGCCTGGCTTTTCTCCATGGCCAGCCGGATGTGGTCGTTATTTTTTTCCCACTCGTCGTAATTGATGTCGAGCTCGGTGATGCGGCATTCCGAAGGCGGCGCGTTTCGCAGCGAATCAAACGGCGGCGGAATAAAAAGCTTCGAGGCCTTATCGCCCATCTCCTGAATTTCGCGTGTCATTTTTTCGATTTTAAGAGAAAGCTCGGTGTAACGCGGGTCATCAGAGCCGATCTCGGAACGCTCGGCCTGCGCGATGGCAAGATCCGCGGTTTTTGCGTGATCTGCTCCGACATCTGATTCAACTTGGCGTAACGCCTTCGCCAATCTTCCATGCCGGCCCGCATGGCCTCCAGGCCCTCCGGATCAAGGGTTTTTTGTCCCCGTAAAAAAATAATCGCGTCCTGCAAAATAGCTTTCACCGGGGCGGCGGGGTTTGCGGGTTCGAGCGCGGTATCGACAGGCCCGTAGACATAGCTGCCGAGATTGCCCGCCTCGGTCAGGGCCTTGGCAGATCCCCCCTTCTGGGTAACGGCTTTCTTAATCGTCGCATGAGCCGTGTGGGAGCCGTAAAGGTCCGTGGCGGCAAATTCCGAGCGGATGATTTCGTTTAAAATCCCCTCGATCTCCTTAGCCGCCGCGGCCACACTTTCCTGTTCTTTTGCCGGGGGCAGCGGCTCGGGTTTTTTGGGTCCCCAAGCTTCCCCCGGCAACGGAAGCAGGCAAAGCAAAATTAAAATTGCCCCGCACTGGCGCATCTTCATGAGGTCACCTCTTCGGCCGCCGGAGGGCTGCCGCTTTCCCGACAGCGTTCCGTAAGGGTCGCTTCGGCCTTTTCAAGACGCATGCGCGCGTCATGAATCTCCGGATGCAAGTGACGGCCCAAATAGGCGTTTGTCAGAAAGCAAAACTGATTTATCCGGACTTCCATTTCGCCGACAACGCCCAGGATCTCATCCTGGCTTTTGGCGTCTTTAAAGAATCTCCGGCTTGCGGTGGGAAGAATCGGGTCGTAGGACTGAAAAAGCATGTTTTTGGTCTTTGGATCCTCTTTTTTCCACCAATCCGGGCGGTAGTTTTTGGCCTTGTCCCGGAACCGGCGGAGATTAGCCGAAACTTCCTCGACATTGCCCACCACACGTCCGGCATCCTGCGGATTATAATCGTAGAAGCTCCCCTGCCACGCCTGAAATGCTTTTAAAAAAACATTCTGATAGGCTTCCTGAAAAAGCGATGGCGGCAGGGAATAGGCAAGCCAAAAGAGATCCCCCACAAGATCATCGCGGGAAAACAAAAGAAACCAGTAAGTGTAAACCGTGTCCATCGAGGCTTTGGAAAACTCGTGCTGGCTCAACCCAAGCGTCACGTAATCACAGGCCTCGGCCGCGCTTGCGGCCTTTCCAACCCACTCCAGTTCTTTTCTTTCATTTTCCTTCAAACGCTCGACATAGCCCGAAAGTTCCTGGGACCAGGCTTCGGTAGGAGAAAAATTTCCGCAAGACGCCGCAAAGAGGGGGTGAGCGATTTCAAGGCTTAATGCGAAGGCAAAAATAACCGCCCGGCCGATCCACTTTTTAAAATTGGCGACTGCCCGGAGGGTCATAAAAAAAACGCCTTATACCAAAGGCTCGGCTCAAACCCAGAAGCCGGCACTTCCGCAAAAGAAGCGCTCTTAATAGCCCTCAACAGGCTCCCCGGGGGCTTGACCGGAAGGTGTCTGGTTTTCAAAACTCGGGGACTCTACGGGGGCATCGGTATCCCGGTCGCTTAAGTCCACCACACGGGTGTCGGAATCCGAATAACTCGAATCCGACTCCTCCGTTGTGGTGACAAGCGGGGCGTAAAGGGTTCCCGCGCAAAGCGCCATAAAACCCATGGAGAAAAACGCGGCTAGAAGAAGTCGCTTCATCGGAAGATCTCCTCGCAGGTTAAAAACGCATTGAGAATACCACCGGATCGGAATTCCGCAAATAAAAAAATATCCCTTATGGCACACCGCGCGCTCAAGCTTGCCGCGTTAAGAGAGGCCGGGAGCGTGGGCCGCGGGAAGCTTTTTTGTTTGCCACACCAAAGGCCCGGGAGTAAGATGCTTCCCGCTCGGGCTCCGAAACCGGGTGCTTATGATTTCTTCAAGAACTCTCATTTGGATTTCTTTCATCGTGACGACTTTATGGGCCGGGAGCGGCTGCTCAAAAAAAAATACGGGCTCTCCCAAAGAGCCTCCGGCCTCCGCAACCCAAGCCTCCGGGCCTCTTTCGGGACCGATTTTTGTGGAGTTTATTTATGAAATCGCGGCCGAGCCTTTCCAATCCGCGGCTTTCCCCGATTCGCCCCGCCCGGAATCCTTAAACGGTTACATTCTGGATGGAATCCAAAGCCCTCCGGTTTTGTATTCGGCAACGGGAGACAAACAACCTTTGGCGGGTCAAATCCTGACCGGCTACCGGATCACAAACCGCCTGGATGCCCATTTCACGCCCTCACAATTTTTACACGCTCTTTCCGGTGCCGCCCCGGGTTTTCACACGGCAGAAACAGCCGGTCCCTCCGTCCTGTTTGAAAGGCTTGACCTATGGAGCCTTTTTGTGCGGCCGCTCCGGGTTGAAATCGCCGAGGCGACCGGGGAAAAAGTTCGCCTGCGCGCTGAAGCAAAAGATTTTGATTTGACGCCGGGTTCAAGCGCCGAGCTCTGGACCGGCGAGCAGGAATACACTCTCTCCGGTTTGATAGAGGCCTACGCCGAGCGCCGCAAGACCTTCGGCGCGCCCCCCCT
>JAHFHI010000259.1 GCA_023246995.1 Candidatus Omnitrophota bacterium | reverse complement strand
TTTTGATTTCCCGCAGCACATACATCCCGTCCATGCCCGGCATGTGGATATCCAGCAAGACCACCTGGGGGGCATAGTGGCGCAGCTTGATAATGGCATCCTCTCCCGAAGTGGCGGTCTCGACGGTAAAATCCCGTTCTTCAAAAAAAGCTTTCAAAAATTCGCAAATCTCGGTTTCATCGTCTACCACAAGCAAACGTTTCATGCCGTTCTCCTTGGGTTCTGGACTTTTTGAGAAACGAGAGACCTTCAAAGCTGGGCCCCCGGAAATAGGGATGCGGAAACCTGCCTGGAACTCTCCACGCTCACGGGACTTTCCTGATAGGGCAGCTGAACCTTAAAAAGACTGCCTTCTCCGATCCGGCTCTCCACCCGTATCGCCCCGCCGTAACGGTGCACGATCTGCTTGGTCACGAAAAGCCCGAGGCCGGCCGCGTCCTGCCGCGTCGTAAAAAAAGGGTCAAAAAGCTTGTCGAGGTGCTCGGGCGAAATTCCCTTTCCAGTATCGGACACCGCAATCTCGATCAGCTGGTCGGCATCCTTGGCCGCAATTTCACAGTGAATTCTTCCTTTAGAACCCACGGACTCGACCGCATTTAAAACTAAATTCAGGAAAACCTCCCGAAGCTCGTGGATATTGGCATAGAACGTTGGCAAGCAAGGCGGAAAAGTCCGCGTAATTTCAATCCCCTCAAGCGATGTCTGATAAGAAATAAGCGCAATCGTGTCCTCCAGAACCCGCTCAAGGCGCAGCATTTCTTTGGGCGCTCCCGAGCCTTGAGAAAACATGAGGAGCTTTCTGGTAATATCGGCAGCCCTTTTTGTTTGCTTTACAATGGTTTTTAAAACTTCTTCAACACGTTCATCTAAGCGGTTTTGATCCTTTCTCAAAAGTAGAACCTGCGCCTTCCCTGAAATAATCGTAAGCGGGTTATGAATCTCGTGGGCAATCCCGGTGGCAAGCTTTTCAATCGCGGCAAGTTTTGTCGACTGAAGGAGCTGCGACTGAATGTCTTGAAGCTGGGAATTGGCGTTGCGCAGTTCCGTGACACTCAATGCGTTATAAAGGCTTTTGGCCGCCTGGCGGCCGAATTCCCTGAAGAAATGGAAGTCCGCCTCGTCAAAAATCTCTTGGGGATCCTGGGCCGAAAAGCCAAGTGCCCCCGTGAGCTCATCGCGCACAAAAAACGGAATAATCCAATTGGCCGAAAGCCTGTCAAAATCATGTGCCAAGACGTTGGCCTCCTGCCACTCGAGAGCCTTGACCGCGCGCCGCCGCGTGATCACCTGCTTGCCGGAGGCCTGGATGAACCGGATGATGGGGGCCTCCCGGGTCAGCCGTACCCGCTTGATTTCAGAGACGTTACAGCCGTAGGCTGAAATAATTTCAAAATCTCCCCGCACTCGGTTGGGCACAAGCAGCACCGCGGTTTTCAGCTGGAGCACTTCCCCGAAAGTATTGACCACAAGGTTGGCAAACTCCTGCAAGTCGAGCACTAAAGTTAATTCGTCAAGAAGCTCGCTCAAGGCCCCGTGGGCATGGGCCTTGCTCTTAAAAAGATAATTCCGGAAAAGCTGGTTCAGGGCGATATCGAGAGGCTTGTAGAGAACAAGGGAGACCAGGCTCATCATCAAAATGGCCAGAAGCGGATGCGCCGCCCAACCCGGGGCCCCCAAGCGCGGACCAAGAAATGCCGCAAGCCCGAAAGCTAGGGCTCCGATACAGGCAAGCCCGGCTCCGAGAAGAATTTTTTTTAGGAACTTTTTGCGCTTCTTAAGATAAAGCCCCATCGGCGGATGCTATTTTACAGCATCCAGGCACTTCGTGCAAAGCCCGGGATGCGCGGCGTCGCCGCCCACCGCGGCTGAATAGTTCCAACAACGCACGCATTTGGCCCCGTCCGCGCGGGCGATCAGCACTTTGAGCGTTCCCATGCCTGCGAGCACCGCCTCTTCAGTCCCCTCGGATTCGGCGGCCAGCCACTCGACTTGGGAAACAATAAAAACACGGGGCAGATCCTTCAGGTGCGTCTGAAGAAGCGCGGCAATCCCGGGGTCGGATGCCGTGATTCCGACTTTGGCATCGAGGCTCGAACCGATCAGGGCGGCTTCGCGCTTCTTTTCGAGGAAAGGTGTAATCGCGTTGCGGATTGCGCGGATCTTTTCCCAGTCCGAGATCTCCTGGCGGCGCGCCGGCGCTAATTCCTCGAACCCGGAAAAATCAGCGGTGTGAACCGATGGGCTCCCGGGAAGAATCGTAAAAGAGCGCCAGACCTCATCGGCCGTAAAAGGCATAATCGGCGCGGCGAGGCGCACGAGCTTTGAGAGAATCCGGAAAAGAGCGCTTTGCGCCGAACGCCTGACCGGTGAGTCGCGTCTGGCCGTGTAGAGCGTGTCTTTCAAAATATCAAAATAATAGGCGCTCAAATCCACCGAGCAGAAATCGTGAATGCTTCTATAAATCTGATGAAAAGCAAAGGCTTCATAGGCCGCGCTCACCTCCCGGACGAGCTCCTCGACCGACGCCGCGGCCCAGAGATCGAGCGGATGAAGTTTCTCGAGCGCCACCGCGTCCCGGTCGGGATTAAAATCATAAAGATTCGAGAGCAGGTAGCGGAACGTGTTACGGATCTTACGGTACTGATCGGCAAGCTGCTTTAAAATTTCCTTTGAAAGCCGCACGTCAAACTGATAGTCGCAGGAGGAAACCCAGAGGCGCAGGATATCGGCCCCGAATTCTTTCATCACCTCCTGGGGCGAGACCACGTTGCCGGCGGATTTTGACATCTTGCGACCCTCGCCGTCGACCACGAAACCGTGGGTAAGGACTCCTTTAAAGGGCGGCTGCCCTTCGAGGGCCATCGCGGTGGTAAGCGAACTTTGAAACCATCCGCGGTGCTGATCGGAACCTTCCAGATAAAGGTCCGCAGGAAATCCGAACGCGGGATTTTTTTTTCAAGACCGCCTGGTGGCTCACGCCGG
>JAHFHI010000258.1 GCA_023246995.1 Candidatus Omnitrophota bacterium | reverse complement strand
TTTGATTCCCAGGTCGCGTTCTGGACCAACCGTCTGGTCTTCAAGGGGCTGCGCGCGCCGTTTAATACCATCGACCCCTACGTTGAGGCTACGGCATCGCTTGAATCCAACGGGGTGGATTTCAAAGACACGCTTATTCTCGGCGCGGGCCTTGAGTGGCGCCCCTTTAACCGCAGCGTCTGGATCAATAACTACCGGCCCTGGAGCCTGCCGATTTTTGATTTTGTGCGTAACTACCGGGTTTATCTTGCCTATGAAGACCGTAAAAATCTGAAAGACGAAATCACGGGAAGCCCGAATCATGAACTCCTCGCCGGGATCGGAATTTTCTACGAGTTCGGCATTGATCTGCCGGAACCCGGAGAAGGCCCGCCCACGGTAAAGGCCGATTATATCCGCCGCTGGATTTGGGGAGAATATTTCGGCAATTACTATTACTCCCAGACGGGTTTCAGCGCCGAGGATAACCCGGCCACTTTTATTTTTAACTCTTCGCTTACCCTTGGTTTCTTCACCCCGCCCATCGCGGTTCCGACCAATCCTTTTTTGGATGACCTGACTTTCATGCCCTATATGCGCCTCGAACATGTCAACAGCACCCAATTTTCATTTCCCTTTCAAAACCGTTACTTTGTGGCCGCGGGCCTCCGCTGGATGCCGTTTCGCAATTACCGCTACAAAGACAACGAGTGGCTCTACAAGCTGAAACTTTTCGGCGAATACGTGGGCGTGGGCCGGGTTCAAAACGCCAAGCAGGACGGCGAAGCCCCGAACGTCGTGGATTACGATCTGCGTTTCGGCGTCAATTTTTCAAGCCGGCGGTATTGAGATGAAACGCGCGGCGCTGGTTTTTGCTTTCCTTATCGTCGTTCTTTTTCCGCCGCGCGCCTCGGCCGCTATTTTTAACGCGCTCAAAAATCCGGGATTTGAAACCGCGATCGGTTCTTCTCCGGGCAACTGGGACAACACCGCCAATCGCGGCCTTTCGGTTGTGACCGGAGGCGTTCCCGGAGAGGGCACGAGTTTTTTGAGGCTTGATGAAGCCACCACCGTGGCCGGGGGGTTTGTCGGAGTTTTTACTTTTCAGGTGGTCGAAGGCGCCAAGGGAGGAGACTTTGTTTCCTTTAGCGGCCTTGTTCGCGCCAACGCGCTCAATGCCGGCGACGAGGGCCAGCTTCGCATTGAGTTTAAAAACGCGGCCGGTGTCGATATCGGGGGCGCCGTCGACACCGCGGTATCGGCGGTGTCGGGCAGTTTTGCGCGCGTGGTGGTGAGCGCCGTTGCTCCGGTCAACACTGCGCAGGTGGCCTTTGTGATCCGGATTCAACCGTCCAATGCCGGCGGCGGGAGCCAGGTCGATTTTGACGCGACCGAGGGCACGATCACAAGCTCGCCCCTGATCCTGGAGGCCACGCCTTCCAGCACGAGCGCGACCGCGGGTCAGATGAAGCTGATCGCCCTGCGGGTGCTCAATGCCAGCACAAGCACCCTCACGGGAGTCGAGGTGACGGCCGAGCCGCAGGCGGGGCTTAACATTCCGGATGAGCGTATTACCTTTAACGGAAGCCGGGTCGGGACAAGGCCCGGTTCGGTTATTTTTTCTTTGGGCAATCTTTCCCCCGGGCAGGAAAGTGTTTTTTCCTTCCCCTTGATTTTAACTTCAGCGGTTCTTCCCGGACGCAGTTATGAGCTCACGCTTTTCGGCCGGGCGTCTGCGGGAGCGCCTTCACCCGTGATTCACGTGCTTATCCGTGCGGAGCTGGATCCCGTCTTTGATGAAGGGACGATTATCGGAAAGGTTTTTAACGATCTCAATCAAAACGGCGCGCAGGACCCCGGCGAAAAAGGGGTCCCGTGGGTGCGGCTCGCCACCGAAGAGGGGATCGTCATTGTCACCGATGAAAACGGAAAATATCACATCCCGGCCGTCAAACCCGGGCGCCATATCGTCAAAATCGACGGCCACACCCTTCCGGAAGGCGCAAAATTTATCAGCGAGGAAAGCCTGCTTGTGAAGACGACTTCCGGGCTCATGAGCAAGGCGAATTTCGCGGTGCTTGTGCCGCCTTCCAAACTTCCCGACCAGTTTCAGAAGGATCTTATGGTTTCGATCACCCAGGGCCTCGACACTTCCCGGCCGACTCTCGGCGTGGCGATCGATCCGGATATTTTAAAGGTGGGGGTGGACATTTTAGAACGTGAAGCGCGTTTCCGCTTTGAGATCAATTATCCCGAATTTGTCAGCAAATGGTATCTCGAGATCCGGGATGAAATGGGCCGCGAGGTCTGGACCGGATTCGGGGTCGGCGTGCCGCCGGCCGAGGTATTCTGGCCGGGCCAGACCGAAGCCGGGACGGTCGTTAAGCCCGGCATTTATTCCTACCAGCTTAAAGTCGAAGACAAGGATGGACGGCAGGACTGGACGCCGCTTTCTTTCTTCCGGGTCGTTTCCAAGCTGGCCTCCGAAGAGGAGCAAAACCGTCCGGTCGAGATTCCGCCGGTCGGGGATTTTAATATTTTCAGAGACGGCCGGCGCTCCATCCCGCTTGTCGCCAAACCCACTTTGCGTATTCAGGGAAGGACGCGTCCGGAAAACCGGCTGGCCATTAACGGCCAGCCCGTGAGCGTCGACGCGACGAGCGGTGTTTTCCAAGCCGAAGTTTATACCAGCCCGGGAGAAAAGGAAATTGTCGTGAGCGCGACCAACCCGGAAGGGGAAAGCACGTCCTACCGTGAAAAAGTCAAAGTCAAAGACAGCACCTTTTTTATGGTGGCGCTTGCCGAGGAGCAGTTTGGCACCAATTTTCAGGACGGTAACGTCGAGGCCATTGCCCAGGAAGACGTCTTCAAACGCGGTTTTTATGAAGACGGCCGGGTTTCTTATTACCTTCGGGGAAAACTGAAAGGCAAGTTTCTGGTCAAATCACACTATGACACAGGGGACGAGCGCTCGGCGCTTTTCACTAACCTGGACCCGGACTCTTATTATCC
>JAHFHI010000257.1 GCA_023246995.1 Candidatus Omnitrophota bacterium | reverse complement strand
CGCGCTTTTCAGAAAACAGGGGGATGAACGTTTCAATGTCACCATCCATAAGACCCGGGGCATGACCGAATGGATCCAGAATACGGCTTTTATGATCGGCATGATGATCGGCTTTTTCCTTCTGGGGGCTGTGGTAACGGGCGTGCCGGTCTATCTTTTGGCCGGGATGGATCACTTTTATTTGGCCGCGGCCGGCCAGAAATTCTTCAGCTACTTTGCCTACTATTACGCGATCGCGGTGGTCCCCGCGCTTATTTTAGCAGGGCTCACGGCGCATATTCTGGCCAAACTTTTTGTTCCCGCGGCTTTTATTCCGCGCATGCTGCTTAGCATCCGCGACGCGGTGGAAACGTATCGAAAAGCCGGCGGGGTGGATGTCCCGATGAAATTGATTCCCGATGAAATCAGGATTTTGGGCCGCAATGTTCCCGTGAATGTTCCGAGAATCGCCAAAGGTACCGCAATTTTGGTCGGAGCCGGAATGATTGCCAGCATCGCCGCGGTGGCATTCGGGGCCATGCCCCTTACTTTATCGTACGCCGCGGGGGTGGCGCTTTCGGCCGGTCTTGCGTGGGTGCTTTGGGCGCGGGACGGTAAGATTACCCGTAAGCAGGCGGCCTGGACGCTTGCCGGGGGCCTTTCAGCCGGCATTCTGGCCGGACTGGGTTATATTTTCTACGGACTTTTCACGGCGGGGCTTATGATTCCTCTGGCCGCCGCCACCGGGCTGTTGGCGCTCAACATTGCGGTTCCGCTGCTCGCCTGGAATCGGGCCAAGGCGGGTGTGAGAAACGATGTCGCCAGAATGGCTCAAGCCGTAGCGCTGGATGGCCGATTGGCGGCCATTCGCACGGCGGTTGATGCCGAACCGGACCTCCCCGCGAAACAGGCGCATTTGCCGGATCTGGACCAATTGGTTCAGGATATCCGCCGGGATAAACTGATTCTAGCGGATCAGAAAATCGATCTTGAGTGGAGAACGCAGGAGGTCGCCCGGCCGCTGCGCTCTGAAGTAAGAACGCCGGTAAGCGAATACATGCCCAAAGAAATTCTCGAGCGCGCCCATGATGCCGCCCTCAAAGGACCGGAGCTCGTGCAGGCGCAAAACGCGGTCATGGACGGTCTGACCCGTTACTTTGAATCCCTGAAAAACACGCCGCAGGCCGCGCAAATCCGTGAACTTTTGGCGAGTCCGCAAGCCCCGGCGCCGGGGCGTATTTTCGACGCCTTTGAGCGGCTTTTTGAAGTGAAAGATGAGGGGCGGATCACTACGGCGAAGGAATATGTCAAAAACCGAGGCGCGGCCTGGAGGATCGGGCCAGGAGAGCAGGACTACGCCACCTTCCGCGATCATCATCTGAATATTTATCAAGCCTTTCTTAGCTTTGTGACGGGGGACCTGGAATCTCTTTTAGACCGTTTTGAGCCTGGGACAGACCGCGAGGATGCCCGGGGAGTACTTCAGGAAATGCGCCGGGTTTACGATCGTTTTTCGGAACGCGAGAAAACGCTTCTTGAGGCCGGTGTTGCCATGCACGACCTGGGTCGTTTCGTGTCCACCGGGCCGCTTCATCCGGCGCTCGGCCGCGAGCTGGCGCGCAAACTTTTGCCGGCCGTCGGAGGTTTGACGGAGAGCGAAGTAAAATTAATCGGAAATCTTACGGGAGAGGAGCTCACCTACGGCGCGCTTCATTTCGGAGAACCGACGCCTTTCAGGCTGACTCCGGGGGTTGAATGCTTCCTGCCCTTCATCGTTCTCTTTGACGTCGGATCGGTGCCGCGCGGAAGCCTTGAAGCCATGGGCCGCTTGAGTGAAAATCACGCGCGTAACGCCCTCTATTCCCTGACACGCCTTGACGATCTCAAGGACAACTGGCAGCTCAAGCGTTGGGAGGCCTTTTTCCTGGAAGGCCGTAAGGTGCTCGATCTTTCTTTGAAGCCCGGAGAACAGCCGGGATTATCGGCGGGATTTAATGAATTTATCACCCAAGCCGCTCCTTATATGGAAGCCCACAGGGAATTCGCGGCCAATATCCGTTTTCAAAAAGCAATTTTTCCCATGCGCGAGCTGGCCCAAGACCCCGTCGCATTTCTAAAATTGATCGCTCTCATGGCGCCGCTCTATGAAACCCCGGAAGTATCGGCCGGGGGCGCGCGTGTGGATTTTATCGGGCTTTCGGATGACGCCAACGAGAAGTTCGTTCGTGACCTTAATTCGATTCTAAAAAGGCTGCCCTCCATGGAACGCATGGGCGAACTCGGCATGGGTTTTTCGCTCGAACGTGTTGACGAGGTCCAGGGATTGCTTAAGCTTACCGAAGCCTCGGGCGCGGTTTACGCCCAGGCCCAGGTCCGCATCTATGAAGGGAGCCAGATTGAAATTGCGGTCGATACCTTCGCGCCAACCGAGCAGGCGCGCCAAATGCCGCGTTCCGAAGTGCGCCAGGCCTTGGTCGAAGCGCTTTCAGCCCGGGGGGAGTTCCGTCTCGAGCAAGCGTTTGGCGTCGCCGCCAATGCCGGACTTCATCTTGAGGATTATCTGACGCGCTTTGTGACGGCCGCGCGGGAACAGGGGATTGACCTGGGAGTCAAGGTTCCGGCCAACCCGCGCCAGGAAGGTCTCTATCTATTGAACTATAAACCCGATCTCCACGACCGGGATTTCTTGAGTAACCTGGCCGCGCGCATCAAAGCCGCGGGGAACATGAGACTTGAAGTGGTGCGGGACGGCGCGGTGAGCGACAGCCAGTGGCGCTCGCTCGAAAACTTTATCAAGACCGGGGCGTTTGCCGGTGTGAAAGTCCAGAGTTCGGAATTAAGCATCTTCCAGGCCGTGGCGCTCGAGGCCGAGAAACTTGGGATCACCGATTACCGTCAGATCAATCAGCTTATGGTGGGCGGCCAGATTACGCCCGCCGTCCGGCCGCAGGTCCGCGCCTTTTCTCTCGGCGCGACCGAGCTTGGTCAGGGGACCATCGTGATCGTGGGCTTCGAACAG
>JAHFHI010000256.1 GCA_023246995.1 Candidatus Omnitrophota bacterium | reverse complement strand
CTCGACCTTTGATTCATTTTCAAGAATCCAGTCATGGCCCGTGATGCCGCAATCCACGATGCCGTCTTCAATGTAACGGGACATTTCCTGGGGCCGGAATAAAATCACCTCAAGTTCCGGGTCATCAATCCCCGGGAAATAGGAGCGGGAGCCGACCGTGATGGAAAACCCGGCTTTCTTGAAAAGCTGGTAGGTGGCTTCTTCCAAGCTTCCCTTGGGAAGCGCTATTTTGAGCTTTGTCATAAGTAAAATTTCTCCCCGGGGATCCAAACGGCTCTGTTAAGAAGAGGTCGGATTCTATCTTTTTTCCTTGTGGGGTGTCAACTGGAAGCTTATACTCGAAAGCCGTGTTTGCGACAGCCGTTCAAAATTTTTTCGCTTTTTTCAGCGCGCTTGCCGGAGCTTTTCTTGCCACGCGCCTGGCTCTCACGCACCGCCAGCTCTGCGGCTTGATCGGTTTTGCGGCCGGGATGCTTTTTGGCGTCACGGCCGTCCATATCCTCCCCGAAGCCTGGGAAACTCTTTCCAAACCGGCCCTGATTCTGGCGCTCGCTTCAGGGTACGCCGTCTTTTTTATCGTGAACCGTTATGTGGCGCATATCTGCCCGGCCTGTTCGGCCTCGCACTTTGAAGAAAAACATCCTTCGGGCAGCCCTGACCGCGGTCTTCTTTTGCTCGCGGCCGCGCTCGGAATTCACAGCCTTATGGACGGCCTGGCTATCGCCATGGGAGAAAACCACGCCGGAAGCCGGCCGGTTTTTTTTACTATCGCAATTCATAAATTTCCGGAAGGATTTGCCCTCTGCACGCTGCTCTTAAAAGCGGGCTATCAAAAAATCCGGGCGCTTGTTTTTTCGGGAATCCTTGAGGCCGCGACCTTGGCCGGGTGGATCGTGGGAGCTTTTTTACTGACGGGCCTCAATGGCTCAAGCTGGATGGATGCCATCCTCGTTCATGCAGGAGGCGGATTCGTTTTTCTGGCCCTGCACGCGACGCTGAATGAAGCGCGCAAACATTCGCCGCTTCTGCCCTGCGCCTCTTTCCTGGCCGGACTGATTTTTATCGCGCTCGTCCGCTAACCCCGCGGATATCCCCGAGGCTCACGCGCATGAATCCCGCATGCGCTCCGAACTTGCGGTCGCCCGCGCCGTAGCCGACCGCCTTGGTTTTCATAGCCGGAATCCTGGAGCCTTTTTGACAAACCGCGGCCAGGATGGCCGCTCCGGTGGGAGTCACCATCTCCTGCTCGTAATCCGCTTGTGAAATCCAGAACCCCTTTAAGAGCTCATAAGCGCCGGGCACGGGAATTGGCATCGCCCCGTGCGAGCCCCTCTGGAGGCCGCGGCCCACGGCAAGACTGCGCACAAACGCGCGCCGGATTCCCAAATGATGCACGCAGATCGCGGCCGAAACGATATCCACAATCGAATCGATCGCGCCGACTTCGTGAAAATGGACCTTCTGGATCGGGATGCCATGAACTCTCGCCTCGGCGCGGCCGAGCATTCTAAAAATACGGATCGCGAGTGCTTTGACTTTCGCATGCAGCCGGGAAGTTAGGATCATTCTCCCGATATCCGCAAGTGACACATGCTCGTGCCCGTGGCTCCCGGAATGCCCATGAATATGGACGGAAAATTTTTGGGCCCGAAAAGCGCCGCTTCGGGTTTCGCGCAGGCTCACGCTCCAGCCTTTGGCGTTAAGCTTGGCCAGTTCGTGCTTTAAAACTTTAAAATCCATGCCCGCGTCAAGGAACGCGCCCACGGCCATATCCCCGGCAATCCCGAGGGGACAGTCGAAAACAGCGACTCTCACGGCTTTTCAGCCTTCGCGCAGACGGCAAGCGCGGCAAAACAGGCGGCCCCGAAACCATTATCGATGTTGACCACGGCCACCCCCTGCGCGCAGGTGTTCAGCATGGTCAAAAGCGGGGCCATGCCTTTAAAGTTCGCGCCGTAGCCCACACTTGTCGGCACGGCCACCACGGGCTTGTCCAAGAGCGATGCCGCGAGCGTCGGCAGTACGCCGTCCATACCGGCGATACAAATGATAAGCGAGGCTCGCCGGAGTTTCGGCAGGACATCGAGCAGGCGGTGAAATCCGGCGGCGCCGCAATCGTAAAAACACTCGGTCCGGATGCCCATGAGTTCGAGCGTGACGCGCGCCTCTTCGGCCACCGGAAGATCGCTTGTGCCCGCCGTGAGGATTCCGACCGATCCGCCCCGCAGGCGCTTTTTAACACCGCCGTAGACGACACGGCCGTGAACGGAATATTCGAGCTCGGGGAAAAGGACTCTTAGTTTTTTCCAGACATTCTCTTCGACGCGCGTAACAAGCAGAGGCTGGCCGGTTTTCCGGATTGATCGAAGGATGCGGGCTAACTGCTCAAGGGTTTTTCCCTGTCCATACACCGCCTCCGGAAGGCCCTTGCGTAGATGCCGGTGGTGGTCAATCCTTGCGAAGGAAAAACTTTCATAAGGGAGATCTTTCAGGCGGCCGAGGCCTTTTCGCACCGACAGCCTGCGGCTTTGAACTTCCTCAAGGATCCTGCGCAGGGCTTTCTGGGTGTACACGGCTCAAAGTTTCAGGACGGGGGTTGTTAATTGTCCTTGCCGCCGAAAAAACGATCAATCTTGGAAAAAATAAAAAGAATAGCCAGCGCAAAAAACGTGGTTAAAACCGCAGGATGATAGAGCCCCATGCCGCAGGCCAGGCCGATCCCGGAGGCCGTCCAAATGCCCGCAGCCGTGGTCAGCCCTTTAACGCCCTGCGGAAAACGGATAATGGCCCCGGCCCCGAGAAATCCGATACCGCTTACGACTTGGGCCGCGATGCGGGCCGGATCCACCTGGGTTACGCCCCTGTAGACTTCAAACATTTGGGTGGAAACCACCATGATAAGCGCGGAGCCCAGGCAGACAAGCGAATAAGTCCTGACCCCCGCGTCTTTGCCGTGGCTTTCGCGCTCTAGCCCGATCAGCCCCCCCAGAAACGCCGCGATA
>JAHFHI010000255.1 GCA_023246995.1 Candidatus Omnitrophota bacterium | reverse complement strand
CAGCGCGAATAATACCGGATGCAACTCCCGTCAAACTTATGAGAGGGAATTCTCTTTTCCGCAAAGCAGAGCTGGATCTGAATTTTCGGTTCTCATAAAAAAGAGGTCGACATGACATTAAGAAAGCAGTGGGTCGAAAAGCGCGCCGCAGACACCAACAGGACACAAATGTATTACGCCCGAAAAGGCATGGTGACCGGCGAGATGGAATATGTGGCCAAACGCGAGAACCTTACCCCCGAATTCATCCGCTCTGAAATCGCCCGCGGCCGGATGATCATTCCCGCCAACATCCATCATCTCAATTTGGAACCCATGGCAATCGGGATCAACTCGGCTTGCAAGATAAACGCCAACATCGGCAATTCCGCCGTGACCTCGAACATCGAAAAAGAGCTCGAGAAGCTCCGGATCGCGGTGAAGTTCGGAGCGGATACGGTGATGGATCTTTCGACCGGGAGTCATCTTGATGAGACCCGCGAAGTCATTCTCCGCGCGAGCGCGGTTCCCGTGGGCACGGTGCCGATTTATCAGGCGCTTGAAAGAGTTAACGGCCGTCCCGAAGACCTTACGGCCGACATCATGTTTGAAGTGATCGAGCTTCAGGCCCGGCAGGGCGTGGATTATATGACCATTCATTCCGGCGTGCTCCTCGAGCATCTGCCGCTTGTCGGAAAGCGCATCACCGGCATCGTCAGCCGAGGCGGCGCCATCCTCGCCCAGTGGTGCCTGCGCCACCGGAAGCAGAATTTCCTCTATACGGAGTTTGACCGCCTGCTTGAAATCTGCAAGGCCTATGATGTGACGATCAGCTTAGGCGACGGCCTGCGGCCCGGCTGCCTGGCGGACGCAAGCGACGCGGCGCAGTTTGCCGAGCTTGAGACTTTAGGCGAGCTCACGCGCAAAGCCTGGGAAAAAGACGTTCAAGTCATGGTCGAGGGCCCGGGGCACGTCCCGATGGACCAGATTCCGATGAATATCGAGCGCCAGATCAAGGTTTGCCATGAAGCGCCCTTTTATGTTTTGGGCCCGCTTGTGACCGACATCGCGCCCGGATATGACCACATCACTTCCGCCATCGGCGCGGCCATTGCCGGCCAATCCGGTGCGGCGATGCTCTGCTATGTCACCCCGCGCGAGCACCTCGGGCTTCCGGATTTGGATGACGTCAAGCAGGGCGTGATCGCCTATAAGATTTCCGCGCATGCCGCGGATGTCGCGCGCCATCGGCCCGGTGCCCGCGACCGGGATGACGCGCTTTCGCGCGCGCGCTTCACCTTTGACTGGAAAAAACAGTTTGCCCTGTCGCTTGACCCCGAGCACGCCCAGGCCCTGCATGACGAGACGCTTCCCGACGAGTATTTCAAGGAAGCCGAGTTCTGCGCGATGTGCGGGCCGAAATTCTGTTCCATGCAGCTTTCCCAGGAATTGACCGAGCTTGGGCAGGAAACGAGCCAGGCCCGTGAGGCCAAGAAGGAGGAAAGGCGCCGGAAGCTTCTGAACGCTTAAGCGCCTTTTTAGATTTTAAAAAGTTAAAATGACCAAAAAATTCTACGCGTCCATCGAAGAAGAAATTAGTGAGCTCAAAAAAGAGCGCAAGGCCGTGATCCTCGCCCACAATTATCAGGTGGGGGAGATCCAGGACATTGCCGATTTCACGGGAGACTCGCTCGGTCTTGCCCTGCAGGCGCGTAAGACCGACGCCGAGGTCATTTTGTTCTCGGGAGTGCACTTTATGGCCGAGACCGCGAGCATTCTCTGCCCCGACAAAAAAGTGATTGTCCCCGACCTCGCGGCCGGATGTTCGCTTGCCGATATGATTCGCCCGCAGGATATCCGCGACTGGAAGGCCGCGCATCCGGAGGGCGTGGTGGTCTGCTACGTCAATACCTCGGCCGTGGTGAAGGCCGAATCGGATTACTGCTGCACCTCGGCCAACGCCGAAAAAGTCGTCGCCAGCATCCCTGCGGAAAAAGAAATTTTGTTCGTTCCGGATTTTTTTCTCGGAACCTATGTCAAGGAGCGCACGGGGCGAAAAAATATGGAGCTTTGGCGCGGTTACTGCCCGACGCACGTTGAAATTCAGGCTTCGCAGATTAACAAACTTAAAATCGAGCATCCGGACGCGGAGTTTTTGATGCACCCCGAGTGCGGCTGCCTCACCAAATCCATGCACCTTGCCGACCGCATCCTTTCGACCGAGGGCATGGTCCATTACGCCAAGGAGTCCAAGGCCCGCGAGTTTATTGTGGCCACCGAAGTCGGGATCCTTCACCGTTTGCGCCGGGACAACCCGGAAAAATTATTTATTCCGGCCAGTGCGCACGCCGTTTGCAGCTACATGAAAATGAACACGCTTGAAAAAATTGTCGCCTCCCTTGAGAACCTGGCCTACGAAGTGAGGGTCCCGGCTGAAATCGCGGAGCGGGCCCGCCGCCCGATCGAGCGGATGGTCGCGGTCGTATGACCCCGAGGAAACCAACGCGGCAGGTCAAAATCGGCGGCCTTACGCTCGGCGGCGACGCGCCGGTGCGCATCCAGTCCATGACCACGACCCACACCCGGGACGTGGAAGCCACGGTCGATCAAATCCAGCAGCTTGCCGAAGCCGGCTGTGAACTGGTGCGCGTGGCCTGCCCGACCGAAGAAGACGCGCGCGCCTTGGGGCGCATTCGCTCCCGGATCAAGATCCCGCTCATTGCCGACATTCATTTTAATTACCGTTTCGCGCTGATCGCTCTCGACGAAGGCGTCGATAAGCTGCGGCTTAATCCCGGCAATATCGGCAAAAAAGAGCGCACGGTTGAGATCGTCGAAAAGGCCAAAAGCCGCAAGGTTCCGATCCGGATCGGCGTCAACGGCGGCTCGCTTGAAAAAGACCTCATGGAAAAGTATGGACCGACCCCCGAAGCCCTTGTCGAAAGCGCCCGGCGGCACGTCGCGATTTTAGAAGAGCTTGATTTTCGCGACATCATTATTTCTCTTAAAGCTTCCGACGTTCCCACCA
>JAHFHI010000254.1 GCA_023246995.1 Candidatus Omnitrophota bacterium | reverse complement strand
CGGCTTTGCGGATCTGCGTGCTCTTGCCGCTCCCCTCCGGGCCTTCAAAGGTAATAAAATACCCGCGGCGCTTCATCGGTCCCAGACCCGGCGTTTCATCTTGACCGTGGAGGGTTCGCCGGGCTTGCCGTCTTTGACGAGCCAGCCCGTGGCATGGATCTTCTGACGCAGCTCATCGGAAACCGCCCAGAGCGACTTATCTCCGGTTTCCTTGATTCTTTTACGGATCTCCTCGCGTTCGCGCATACATTTTTCAACCGCTTGCGGAATCGCATCCGCGGAGGCAATGTCAAAGCCAAAAAGGCGGTCGGCTTCCTTAAAAAAATGAATCGCCGCGGCGATATTCTTATCTCCGAAGATTTTGTGCGCCAGATAGCGGTTGATTTCCCCGACTCCGGTCACAAAAAACGAAAGCGCCGAGGAAATATTCAAATCATCCCCCAAGGCCTTCGTCATGCATCCGATCCATCCCTCAAGGCCGGGCGCCAGAATATCGTCATGGACATCCATCTGGCGCGCGCGCCACGCGCCCCCTTCGTGAATTCTTTCCTTAACGGTCAGACACTCCCAGTAGCAATCGTCGAATTTCCTGATCGCATCTTCGGCTTCCTTCAGTCCCTCCAAAGTAAAATTGAGGGCGTGGCGGTAATGGACAGCCAGGAGAGCGTAACGTATCGCCATGGGGTCATAACCTTTATCCAGGAGATCGCGAAGGGTGTAAAAATTTCCTTTGGATTTCGACATCTTTTCGCCGTCGACGAGCAAAAACTTGCAGTGAAGCCAGTATTTGACAAACGGATGCGCCCCGCTCGCGGCCTCCGACTGGGCGATTTCATTTTCGTGGTGCGGAAAAATAAGATCTTCGCCGCCCGCGTGAATATCAAAACTCGGGCCCAGGTATTTCATGCTCATGGCCGAACATTCGATATGCCAGCCCGGCCGGCCCCGGCCCCACCTGGAATCCCAATAAGGCTCGCCTTCTTTGGCCTTTTTCCAGAGAACGAAATCAGTCACTTCTTCTTTTTCGTATTCATCGGCGTCCACGCGTTCGCTCGCCCCGGCGATATTCATATCAAGTTTCTTTTTGGAAAGCCGTCCGTAGCCGGGAAAAGCGGCCACCCGAAAATAGACCGATCCGTCGCGCTCATAAACCGCGCCTTTGTCCCAGAGTTTCTCAATCAGATCCACGATTCCGCCATCATGATAAATGTGCTCGGTCGCCCGAGGCTGCTCGTGCGGGGGCAGGCAGTTTAAAACGCGAAGGTCCTCGTTAAAGGCTTGAATGTAGCGGGCCGTGTAATCATCCAGCGGCTTTCCCTCACGCACCGCGCCTGCAATGGTCTTGTCATCCACGTCGGTCAGGTTCATGACATGGCGCACCTTATACTTTGAAAATTCCAGGAAACGTCGGAGCAGATCTTCAAAAATAAACGCGCGGAAATTTCCGATATGGGCGTAGTCATAAACCGTGGGACCGCAGGTATAAAGCCCAACCTCCAGCGGATTGATGGGCTCAAAAAATTCTTTTTTTCCTGAAAGGGTGCTAAAAAACTGAATCATTTTGATTTTTAATCCGCCAGCTTTCGGTTCCGGCCCGTATCGCTTCAAACACCGACTGACCGATAAGCGAACCGGCCAAGGTGTGCTTGCCTGCGTACTCGATCGGCTCCGCTTCCAATGGCGCCACCGGCGCCGCCAACACAATGCAGTCCGTCCCGGTCCCGGTAGCCGGAAGCCCTGTTTCCCCGCTCAAAATCCCGGATTCCAAAACCGCCGCGGTGCGTGCCTCCGCGGCAATAGACACGGCCTCAATCAAAGCTTCCTTGGTCATGCGCGCCGAGACCGCGCACAAGAGATTGATCGTCCCGGCATGAATTTCCCGGCTGGGCAGATCTCCCACTCTCAAGGCATTCGTCATTCCCACGGTCGCGATCACGCGGGCTGAAAACCCCGAACTGCTTTTCTCAATATCGATATAGCCGTCAAGATCCGCCGAGGTCAGCATCCCGACCGCGTCCCCGCCGATCCCAGCTTGCGCCAACTTATTCCTCAAAAATTCCCGGGGGCTCACCGAAGTCCCGAGTTCCTCGGAAGCAACCCGGCACCAGGCCGCGGTCCGGCTCAAAACAAACCCTCCGCCGCAAACCGCCCAGCTCAAAACCGCCTGCGTTTCCTCGAAATTGACAACCAGCAATCTTTCACGGCGTAATAGCTTCATCATGTTTTCGGCCGCTTCAAGTGCGGGGTTGCAAAGCGCGCTCAAAGCGGCGGCGGGCCCGATCGAGGCCGAGCGCGGGGAAAATACGTTTCAGCTCGGGCCCATGCTCGCGGCCGGTAAGAGCTAGACGAAGCGGCATAAAAAGATTTTTTCCTTTAGCTTTGACCTGCGGCTTGAGCGTGTTAACGAAACTCTCATAAAGCGTTTCTTCCGGCCCTGTGAGCCCCGACTTCAAAACCTCGAGGGATTTAGCGAAAATCTCACGCGCCTCGTCGCTTTGAAGGATCTCGGGCTTCTCGTATTCGAAATCCTCGCGCAGGAAAAACATCCGCTCCGGGAGCTGATCAAAGTGCGCGATATTGTCCTTAAAAACCGGGAGGATTTTTTGCGCGAATGCGGGGTCCGGAAGCGAAACTCTCTGCATTTTCAGATAGGCCAAGGCATACCTCGAAAAATCCTCATCGGAGAGCAAGCGCAGGTGTTCGCCGTTTACCCAGTCGAGCTTGTGGGGATCAAAAATCGAGGCGGATTTTCCCACGCGCTCCAGTGAAAAAACCTTCTGCAGTTCGGCCCAGGAAAATATTTCCCGGTTGTCGCCGGGCGCCCAGCCGAGGAGGGCGATATAATTGGCCAGGGCCCAGGGAAGATAGCCCTTGCGGCGAAACTCCCGCACCGAGACATCGCCGAGACGCTTGGAAAGAGGCTCTCCTCCGGGCCCGTGAATCAGGGAAAGGTGCCCGTAGCGGGGCGGCTCAAACCCCATGGCCCGGAGAAGCAAAATATGTTTCGGG
>JAHFHI010000253.1:2445-3025 GCA_023246995.1 Candidatus Omnitrophota bacterium | reverse complement strand
CCCCCGAGCTTGTCATCCGCCAGTCCGCTTAAACGTCCCGCACCGTGCGCGCGCACCCTTTGCTTTATGAAATCAACGCCACGTCGTTTCTGGAGAGGCTTTCAAGAAAATACCAAAAAAAATTGACGCTCGGGGCCGTTCCTGAAAGCGAGTGGAAGCGCCTCGCGTCTCTCGGGTTTGAATGGCTTTGGATCATGGGACTTTGGCAGCGAAGTCCCGCGGCGCGCGAAAAGGCCTTGGGGGAGCCCAAGCTCCGCCAGAGTTATTCAGAGGCCCTGCCCGGATGGCGTGAAGAGGACGTCTGGGCTTCGCCTTACGCGGTCCACGCCTACCGAATCGACCCGAGGCTCGGAAGCGAGCAGGAGCTTTTGGATCTTAAGCTAAGGCTTCGGGGTTTTGGGCTGCGTCTGATGGTGGATTTTGTGGGCAACCATTTCGCGCTCGACCATCCCTGGACGCTCGCGCATCCCGAATGGTTTATCCGGGCGAGTGAGGCGGAAGCCGGCCGCGAACCCGGTTTCTTTTTCAAAACCTCCACGGGGGATTTCCTGGCCCACGGCCGCGATCCTTATTTCCCGCC
>JAHFHI010000253.1:0-2435 GCA_023246995.1 Candidatus Omnitrophota bacterium | reverse complement strand
TGGACGGATACGGTGCAGGTCAATTATTTTTCACTTCCGATGCGCGAGGCCATGGCTTCCGAGCTTGAGCGCCTGACCCAGATGGCGGATGGCGTGCGCTGCGATATGGCAATGCTTTCGATCAATTCGGTTTTCCGGCGCACCTGGGGCGCATGGATTGATTTCCGTCAGGAACTCGCCGATGAGTTCTGGCCCACGGCCATCCGCAGGGCCAGGGCCCGCAAGCCGGGGTTTCTTTTTCTGGCCGAAAGCTACTGGAACATGGAGTGGCAGCTTCAGGAAATGGGATTTGACTACACCTACGACAAGACTTTCTATGAGCGGCTGCTTGCGGGCGGGACCGCGGAAATCCGGGATCACCTCAAAGCCGATCTCGAGTATCAAGTGCGTTCGGCGCGCTTCATCGAAAACCATGACGAGGCCCGGGCGCTTACGGCTTTCGGACGGAAAAAATCCATGGCGGCTGCGGTCGCGGTCATGAGTGTCCCGGGCCTGGCGCTTGTTCACGACGGCCAGTGCGAAGGCCGCAGGGTCCGGCTGCCGGTGCAGCTCGCGCGGGGACCCGAAGAGACATCCGAGCCGGAACTCGAAAGTTTTTACACGGGACTTTTTGAAATCCTTCGCGATCCTGTTTTTCATGAAGGCGAATGGAAAGGGATCGACCCGGCGCCCGCTTGGGAAGGCGCGCACGGGCACGATCATCTTTTGGCATGGTGCTGGACCAAGGGGCGCCACCGGCGGATCGTTGTGATCAATTATTCCGAAATTCCCTGCGAAGGCAGGGTCCCGATCGAGTGGGATCTCAAAGAGGGGCGGCAGGTTTCGCTCCGGGATCTTTTGAGCGGGGAAGTCCATTTATGCGAAGGCTCTGAAGTCCAAGCACCCGGGCTTCTTCTGCAGCTGAAGCCCTGGCAGTCACGCATTCTCGCCTGCGGAGGAACCGATGCCCGGTTATGAAATCGAACAAAAATACCGTCTGAAAGATCCGGCCGCGATGCGCAGGATGCTGGCCGCGCTTGGAGCCCGGCCGATCGACAAGGCCCGGGAATCGGATACTTTTTTTGATCGCGCCTCTGAGGAGCTTCGCCGGGAGCGGTGCGTGCTTAGGTTGCGCAGGGCCGGAACGAGCGCTTACCTCACCTTCAAAGGTCCGAGGCTACGATCACAATTTAAAAAACGCGTGGAAATCGAGATGCCCGTGGATTTCGAGAAAACCCGTCAGCTTTTGGCCGCTCTGGGTTACCGGGTTTTTGCCTCGGTTTCAAAGACGCGCGAAAAGTACAAGCTCCGGGGCACGCTGATTACGCTTGATTTTGTGTCCGGTGCGGGGTGGTTTGCCGAGATTGAGGGCCGTGCCGGGGACATTTTAGAAATCAGCCGCCGCCTTGGCCTTCATCAAAGAGAAGAACGCTCTTATCTCGAACTGGCCGGGCGTTACAAGCCCAAAGCGGGCGGCCTGTTATGAAACGGTGGCTTTTTAAAACCGATCCCGAGACCTATTCGTGGCAGGATCTCGTGAAAGTCAAAAAAGAAGTTTGGGACGGCGTGGCAAACCCGCTCGCCTTAAAGCACCTCCGCGCGGCGGCCAAGGGCGACGCGGTTTTTATTTATCACACGGGCGCGGAAAAATCAGTGATGGGAATCGGACGGATTCTGTCTGCAGCGTACGCGTCTGCGGGCGACGCTTCAGGGAAACCTTCGGTGATCGATCTTGAAGCGCGGGAGGCCCTCAAGCGTCCCGTAAGTCTTGCCGAGATCAAGAGTCATCCCGGGCTTGCCGGTTGGGAGCTTGTCCGTTTTTCACGCTTGAGCGTGATGCCGGTTTCAGAAGTCCAGTGGGAGACGGTTCTAGCTTTGAGCCGCAAGCTTCCCTTGCGAGATTAACCCCAAAAAATATGCAGAAAGGGTTTTTCTAGACCCGAAGCTGGCGCTCCGCGTCCACGACCCCCCGGTTGATTTTCGAAAATGCGTTTCTTGCCCGTGCCTTGAGCGTGTCCGACACTTCGGGGGCGTTCCAGAGTTCCCTTAAAAGCTGAATGACCATGCGGAGCATTCGCACAAGCTCGCCTTCATCGGCCGTTGTCTGGCGCAGGGTTTTTTCGAAAGACTCGCCCGCGCTCCAGGCCTCAATCGCGGGCGCCAGGTGAAAGTAGGGCGGTTTAGTGTGCTGAAAAATCCGGTAGCGCACTTCCGCGCGCCGGACGGCGTGAAAAATATCATCCGCGGTTTTTTGAAGTTTCAAAACCCGGCCCGTGAGCTTTGGCGGGTGATCATTTTTCCGGGGTTCAAAAACAAGCGCCGCGAGCAGAATGCTAAGCAGGGTTTCGTCGAGCCCTTCCAGCACCCCGGCTTCGTGCATTTGGGCGAGCATCAGCTCGTAGCCGAAGATCGAAGCGCCGAACCTGCCTTTGGGAGTGAGCCCGGAGGGGTTCAGA
>JAHFHI010000024.1 GCA_023246995.1 Candidatus Omnitrophota bacterium | reverse complement strand
AGCAGAATATTAAGATCGACGTTCCGGCGCATGCAATGCACCAGATGATTGCCCCCGATGCTTAAGCCGTCACCGTCGCCTGTGATGACCCAGACACTCAACTCCGGATGCGCGCACTTGAGACCCGTCGCAATGGTCGGCGCGCGGCCGTGGATCGAATGAAAACCATACGTATTCATATAATAAGGAAAACGGCTCGAACAGCCGATTCCGGAAATAAACACATAGCGCTCTTTGGGAAGGTCGAACTTCGCGAGCGTGCGCTGCGCCGTCGCGAGAATAGAATAATCGCCGCAGCCCGGGCACCACCGGACTTCCTGGCCCGAAACAAAACTTTCCTTGGTAAACGCGAGCTTCGAGGGACCGGCCGTCTGCAGATTTTCAGGGCCCATTTACTTTTCCATTTCCGCGCGAATCACGTCGGTTAATTCCGCCACCTGAAAAGGCTGGCCTTTGATTTTATGAAACCCCTTAAAATTCAAGTCGGGGAAATAATATCTGAAAAGCATGAGAAGCTGGCCCCGGTTTAACTCCGGCACAAGAATTTTATCATAGCCCTTGAAAATAGCGGCCAGGTTTTTAGGGAAAGGGTTGATATAATTCAAATGCACATGCGCGGGTTTAAGCCCCTCGCGCTCAAGATCCGAAAGCGCCTGATAGATCGGGCCGTAGGTGCCGCCCCAGGCGGCGATCAGGAGCTTGCCCGATTTCGGGCCCCGGACTTCGGCATCGGGAATGTCCTGGGCAATACGGCTCACCTTTTCGGCGCGCAGATAGATCATTTTTTGGGAATTATCCGGATCATAGCTCACGTTGCCGGTCAAATCCGCCTTGACGAGCCCGCCGATACGGTGTTCAAGCCCAGGGGTGCCCGGAACAGCCCACGGCCTGGCTAAGGTCTGGGGATCCCGGGCGTAAGGGAGAAAGGCATCCTTCGTGGCTTTGGGATGCGTGATTTCTATTTTAGGCAGTTTTTCAACTTCAGGGAGTTTCCAGGGCTCCGAGGCCTCGGCGAGATACCCCTCTGAAAGCAAAATGACCGGGGTCATGTACTTGACGGCAAGCCGCACCGCTTCAATGGCCATCACGAAACAATCCGAAGGCGTTTTCGGAGCAATCACCGGCATCGGAGAGTCCCCGTTGCGGCCGTAAAGCACCTGAAGAAGATCCCCCTGCTCGGTCTTGGTCGGCATCCCGGTGCTCGGGCCTCCGCGCTGGACATCAATGATCACAAGCGGCAGTTCGGTCATGACCGCGAGGTTCATCGCTTCGGATTTCAGACAGATGCCCGGCCCGCTTGTTCCGGTCACGCCGATCTCACCGGCAAAAGCCGCCCCGATCGCCGCTCCAATCGCCGCGATTTCATCCTCGGCCTGAAACGTCTTGACCCCGAACTCCTTGCGCCGCGCAAGTTCGTGAAGAATAGAACTGGCCGGGGTAATCGGATACGACCCGTAAAAAATCGTTTTCCCGGCCAGCGTGCCGGCGGCGACAAGCCCGATCGCGAGAGCCTCATTCCCGCTTATTTTTCTGTAAACCCCCGGCTCCTGCGCGGATTTTTCGATGTGATATTGAACCGGCATGGTTTCGGTAATATCCGCGAAGTGGTAGCCGGCTTTAAGCGCGCCGATATTGGCGGCCGCAATTTCAGGCCGCTTGGCGAATTTCTTTTCGATCCAATGGACCGTATGGGCCATGGTCCGGTCATAGAGCCAGAACATCATGCCGAGCGCAAAAAAGTTTTTGCAGCGCTCGACCTCGGTCAGTTTAATCGGATGATCCTTGAGCGCGTTTTTGGTCAGTTCCGAAAGTCCGACTTTGATGACCTGATAATTTTTGAGCGTCTCGTCGGTGAGCGGGTTGGCGGCCCAATTGGCCTTTTTCAAAGTAATCTCGCTGAAAGCATTTTCGTTGACGATGATAAGGCCGTTTTTGCGGATATTCGGGAGATTCACTTTAAGCGCGGCCGGGTTCATGGCCACCAGCACGTCCGCCTGGTCCCCGGGCGTGAAAATAACCGAATCCGAAAACTGGATCTGAAAGCTGCTGACGCCGGGAAGGGTCCCGGCAGGGGCCCGTATCTCGGCCGGGTAATCCGGGAACGTCGCGAAGTCGTTGCCCATCACCGCCGTGGTGTCGGTAAACTGGTCTCCGGTAAGCTGCATGCCGTCGCCGGAATCCCCCGCGAAGCGGACCGTAATGGCTGCGGCGGAGACTTTCTTCTTGGCTTCCATCTAAAAAACTCCTAGCCCCCTTCGGGCGTTGCCATCACCTGGTCCGAACGGGGAGGCAGATTATAAACTTCGGTCGGGTAAAACTCGGCTAAAAACTTAATCAGCGTGCGTACGGAAATAACGTTGACGAGCTCCCCGTTTTCAACAAGCGGGATATGATAAAAGCTGTGCTCCCCCATAAGATCAATGGCCTTGCCGACCGAATCCTGGGGGCTTAAAACAAAGGGGTTCGCGGTCATAAATTCGCTTACCGGGCGGTTCCAGTCAACATCCTGTTCCAGGATCTTCAGGGCCAGATCGGTTTCCGTGAAAATACCGACCACTTTCTTGTTCTTGGCGATGACGATATAGCCGGCCCGGTTTTTCTGCATGATCTCAACGGCTTCGCTGACGGTAAGGGTGGGCGGTGCTTGAATGAGCTTGGGATTAATGATCTCGCAGATCTTCTTTTCTTTCAGGAGCGCTTCTACGGATTTTTCGGCCATTTTCAAAACCTGCTTTCGTTAATCAAACTCAAGGCGCGACGCTGATTTGATTATATTACAGGATCGTCCCGTTTCCAGCAAGATCCTCAAAAAAATAGGTTACTCCATCCGTTTGACGCGGGCATTCTGGCGCCTGTCGTTGTCCGTAAGGTACCGCTTGCGAAGCCGCACGTTTTTGGGCGTAATTTCCGCAAGCTCATCATCTTCGATAAACTCAAGGGCAAACTCAAGCGTCATTTCGCGGGGCGTAATCAATTGGATGGCCTCGTCGGAACCTGACGCCCGCATATTGGAGAGTTTCTTCTCACGGATGGCGTTGACCACAAGGTCGTGGCCTTTATTGTTGACCCCCACGATCATGCCCTCATAGAGATCGTCGCCCGGCTGGACAAAAAGCTCCCCGCGCTCCTGAAGCCCCCAAAGCCCGTAGGCCACCGCCTGGCCCGCGCTCTGCGAAATCAAAACCCCGGACTGCCGGCCCGGGATCTCGCCTTTGAATTTCTGGTATTCGTAAAAATTCTGGTACATGATGCCCGTGCCCCGGGTCATGGTCAGAAACTCGTTACGGAACCCGATCAGCGCGCGCGACGGAATCAAGAACTCAATCCGGATGGTGCCGACCGCGCTCGTGATCATGTTGCGCATCTCGGCCTTGCGGCTCCCCAGGGCCTGCATGGCGGAGCCCTGATAGAGAGGCTCGACTTCAATAATGAGCTCCTCGACCGGCTCGCAGAGTTCCCCGTCGATTTCCTTCATAATCACTTCCGGCCTGGAAACCTCGATTTCATAACCTTCCCGGCGCATGGTTTCAATTAATATGGCGAGGTGGAGTTCTCCCCGGCCGGAAACTTTGAAACGGTCGCCGCCCTCGGTTTCCTCGATTTTGACCCCCACGTTCATCATCGCCTCATGGGCGAGCCTTTCGCGGATGTGCCGGGAGGTCAGAAACCGGCCGCCGTCTTTGCCTGAAAGCGGGCTTGTGTTATGGGAAAAATTCATGGAGATTGTGGGCTCGTCAATCTTAATCGTGGGCAGGGCCTCGGGACTTTCGGCCGAGGCCAGCGTTTCGCCCACCTTGACCTCCTCAATCCCCGGCGCGATGGAAATAATGTCGCCCGCTTCGGCTTCAGGGACTTCCGCGCGCTTCATGCCCAGATATTTTAAGATTTTCGCGACGCGGCCCTTGACCACCCCCCCGTCTCTTTTAACACAGGCGATGGTGTCGCCGGCGCGCACGCGGCCATGAACAATACGCCCCACGGCGATGCGCCCGATAAAGGAGTCGTAATCAAGCATGGTGACAAGCAGTTGAAACGGCAGGTCCGGGTCCGCCACGGGCGGGAGCACGCGATGAAGGATCGTGTCAAGAAGCGGTTTTAAATCCTGCGACGGATCCTTAAGGTCCAAGGTAGCCCGGCCTTCGCGGCCCGAGGCATAGACGATCGGAAAATCAAGCTGCTCGTCGGTGGCGTTCAGCTCGCAGAAAAGGTCAAAGGTCATGTTCACGACCTCTTCGGGACGGGCGTTGGGGCGGTCGATTTTGTTGACCACCAAAATAGGCTTCAAATGAAGCTCCAGCGATTTTTTCAGGACAAACTTGGTCTGGGGCATCGGGCCTTCGAAAGCATCCACCAGCAAGAGAACTCCGTCGACCATGCGCAGGATGCGCTCGACCTCGCTGCCGAAATCCGCGTGGCCCGGAGTGTCCACGATGTTGATTTGCACGTCCTTATAACGGAACGAGGCGTTTTTCGAGAAAATCGTGATGCCTCTCTCGCGCTCAAGGTCGTTGGAGTCCATGACCGTACTCTCCCCTTCCTTAAAATCATAGGCCCCGGATTGTTTGAGGAGAGCGTCCACAAGCGTCGTCTTGCCGTGGTCGACGTGGGCAATGATGGCGATATTCCGTAATTCTTTCCTGCGCTTCTGGATTGTCATGATAAACCAACGCGGCCTTTAAGCCGCCCTTTCCATTGAACAAACGCGTAAACCGGCACCCCGGAAAGAATCAAGCAAGTGCCGAACAAACTCTCCCGGGGCGCGTGAAGGATCGTGGTCAGGCAAAGAAGGACGGATGAGCCGACGAAGAGCACCGGAACCCAGGGATATCCGGGCATGGAAAATTTCGTGTCCTGCGCGGCCGAAAAAACAGCCGGGCTTTTCAAGGCGCGCCGGCGGAGGATAAAAACCCCGATTCCGGCCAGCGTGAAGAAAAACCAGTTGGCAAACGCGGTAAAGAAAAGAAGCCTTTCAAAATTGCCCCAAAGCACCAGAACGCAGGCCCAAAGGGCGTTTAGCCCGAGCGAAAGCACCGGCGTCCCGAAACCCTGGTGAACCCGGCTGATTCCTCCCATGGCCGGATTATCGCAGGCCACGGCAAAAGGAATCCGTCCGCCGGTCAGGATGGTCGAGTTAAGAGCCCCGCCCGAAGAAATCAAAACCGCGGTCGTGATCATGACAAGGCCCACTTTTCCGAACAAACGTTTCAAGACTTCGGCCGCGATCGCCTTCTGCCCGGCCATTTCAGCGGGACTCAAAACCTTGAGATAGGCGGTATTAATAAGAAGGTAGAGAGCCATGACGATGAGCGCTCCGGCGACAAGCGACCTGGGAAGTTCTTTTTTCGTGTCGCGAAATTCCCCGGTCACAAACGTGCTTTCATGCCATCCCCCGTAGGCCCAGATAATCGGGATCATGCCCGCCGCGTAATGAAAAAATCCGGCGTGAAAACCTTCGGGGGCCGGGGCCTGAAATCCCCCCGGGCCTTTTGAAAAAATGAACACGAGCACCGCGATCGCAAAAATTGCGGCTCCTTTGAGAAAGCTAAGAAGGCTTTGAACGCGCGCGCCCACATGAAGCCCCCGGATATTGAGAAGCGTGAAAAAAAGAACGGCAAAAATGGCGGTCAACTTTTCAAAGCGGAGCGCGAAGGGAAGCGCGTTTCCCAGATAGTTTGTGAAAATATAGGCAACCGCCGCGATCGAGCCCGTACGCTGAATGGTAAACTCCATCCAGCCGAAGATGAACCCCATGGGTTTGCCGTAGGCTTCACGCAAATAAACGTAGGTTCCGCCGGTATGCGGAAAACTGGAGGCGAGTTCCGCGTAGCAAAGCACGCCGAGGAGGGCGATCAACCCTCCCGCGACCCAGCCGGCCAGCATCAAAAAGGGCGTATCGAGATAACGCGCCACCTCGCCGGGGACTCTGAAAATTCCGACCCCGATCACGATCCCGACATTGATCGCGACCGAATCCCAGAACCCCAGACTTTTTTTGAGCGATTCGATTTTAACCTGCATGCACCCACCCGCTTATTTTTTCAATAGCCGCTTTGATTTGAACGCCGCGAAACCCCCAGGCCTGGATACAAAACGATCCGGGCTTCACGAAGGCTTCATCATAAGGATCCCGCAGGAGCACCACCGCGCACCGGCCGGGGCCGGCCTGCACCTTCTCAAGGCATTCTCGCATCCCCGGATAAAGATGCGCATCATAGCAGAAGAAAACGGTCAGTTCACTCCTTTTCGCAATCCGGGAAACCTTTTCGATCTCGGGCCGAGCAGGCTCAAAATCAAGAAGCTCGATTTTTTGGAGCAAAATTTTATTTTCTCGAAACAGATTCCGGATAAAAACGCGCTCGTCTAGAAGTTCGTGTTCGATATAAATTCTTTTCCGCAGCGTGGAAAGTTTCGGGAAGATGACAAACGCTTTCAAATCGCGATCCTTGCGCGGCCGTTTGAAGGCCGGCGAGGACGAGACTTTCACGCCTTCGCGCGCGATGCGGGCGGCCAAGGCCTTGCCTTCGCCCGGGCTTGGCCGGAGTGAAGCAAAGCGCTCCGGTCTCTTGGCAAGGAAAGCACGGACGCGTTCAAAACTTCGATCGAGATCCCCTTCGTCCAGCCGGCCGCTTTGGTACGCTTCCAGAAGCGCCCGGTGCGCCTCAAGCTGGGCCGCGGGATCATGGCAGACAAGTACCATGTCATGGCCCGCCTGAACGGCACGCACCGCCGACTCTCCGATCGGGCAAAGGCCTTTCAGCGCGCCCATCTCAAGATCATCGCTTAAAATCAGACCTTTGAAACCCATGTCGATCCGCAGAAGGCCGTGAATGATGGCGCGTGAAAAAGTCGCTGGGATGCGCTCGCGCTCGAGGTTCGGATAAATGGGATGGGAGGACATCACGGCGTCCACGCCCGCTTTGAGAGCGGCCCGGAAAGGCGGCAAATGCAGACGCTCCATTTCCCTGCGCGGCGTAAAGAGGACCGGCAAATCCAGATGCGCGTCAAGCGGCGACTGCCCCTGCCCCGGGAAATGCTTGGCGCAGGCCGAGAGGCCGCCTGCCTGCATAGCCCGGATACGCGCCACCCCGAGTTTGGTCACCAGATCCGGATCGCTTCCATAGGAACGAATGCCGATATTGGGGCTGAAGCCTCCGGCCAAAACATCCAGCGCGGGCGCCAGATTCAAATCAATGCCGAGCGCCCGGAGTTCGGCGGCTTCTATAGAACCCTGTCGGCGGGCAAACTCTTCGCGGCCGGTCTCGGCAAGGGCCCTGTTGTCGGGAAACACGCTCACCCCCGCGGCCAGGTGAATCACCCGCCCGCCTTCGTGGTCGACCGCCACAAGCAGCCGCCGGCCGAGGGCTTCCTCAAGATCCCGGAGAAGTTTTTTAAATGCGGCGGCCGAAGCAAAATTGGGGCGAAAGACGATCAACCCCGCGGCGCGCGTCTTTTGGAAGATACGGACTATTTCCGGAGTGATGCGCGGACCGGGCACTCCGAACATCAGTTTACAGCCGATTCTTTCGTCGAATGTCATGGCGCCGATTATAACGGATCCAAAGGGGGTTTTTCTTGAGAAAATTTTTCTGAAGTGCTATGCTCGCTCTCGAGATATTCAGGATGGACTACGCAAAACTTCCGACCGAGCAATCCAACCCGCGAACGCGTCATATCCACCGGCTCTCCGTCATTAAAATTCTCGATTTAATCAGCAAAGAGGATCAAAGCGTCCCTCTCGCCGTGGCAAAAGTCAAACCGGCCATCGCGCGGGCGGTGAGCGTGATCGTGAAGTCGCTTGGCTCGGGCGGCAGGCTTTTTTTTGCCGGGGCCGGCACAAGCGGCAGGCTCGGAGTTCTTGAAGCGGCCGAATGCCCGCCCACTTTCAACACCCCGCCTTCCCTCATCAACGCAGTGATGGCAGGCGGCCGCGGCTCTGTTTTCCGCTCCAAAGAAGGCGCCGAAGACCGCCGTGAGGAGGCCCTGCGCATCTTCAAAAAAAAGCTTCGCTCCGGGGACGTCCTTGTGGGCATTGCGGCAAGCGGCGTCACTCCTTTTGTCGCCGGGGCGCTTGAAGCCGCCCGGATTAAAAAAGCCGCCCGGATTGTTTTGGCCTGTAACAACGCCTCGCCTTTTCGCAGGCTCGCGGATATCGTGATCGCGCCCCAGCCCGGGCCCGAAGTCATCACGGGCTCCACACGCCTTAAAGCCGGAACCGCCACCAAGCTGGTGCTCAATATGCTCACCGCGGCCTCCATGATTCGGCTCGGAAAAGTTTACCAAAACTGGATGGTGGACCTTCAGCCCAAGTCCCGCAAACTGCGGGCCCGGGCCCTCGGACTGATCAAACACCTCGGGAGCGTGCCGGCCAAAGACGCGGACGCCTTGCTCAAGCGGGCGCACCGGAATGTCAAAACCGCTATTTTGATGGCCCGCAAAGGTCTTAGTTATTCCGAGGCCTTAACCCGCCTTTCCAAAAGCCGCGGTTTTCTGGAAGAGGCCCTCCGATGAAACGCGCGCTCGGACTCATGTCCGGAACCTCCTGCGACGGGGTTTCCGTGGCGCTTGCCGGCTTTGAGAACCGCCGTTTTGAAGTTTTTGGTTTTGAAACCTATCCTTACCCCAAAGCCCTGGCCTCGGCTTTAAAAAATCCCGCGGATCTTCGAACACCCGGGATTTCGAGCCTGAATGTTTCACTTGGAATTTTTTTCGCGGACTGCGTCAAAAAATTTCTCGTTAAAATAAAACAACACACTTCCGACATCACCGTCATCGGTTCTCACGGACACACGATTTATCATGCCCCGCGGGCAAACCCCGGGCATACCCTGCAGATCGGGGATCCTTCCTGGCTTGCCGCGCGGACCGGGATTCCGGTGGTTTCGGATTTCAGGCCCATGGACATTGCCCTAGGCGGCCAGGGCGCGCCTCTCATCCCCTTCTTCGACCGGTTTTTCTTTGACGGTCCGAAACCGAAAGCTTTGCAAAATATCGGCGGCATTGCCAATGTCACGCGAATCGGCGGCGGACTTAAAATGCTCGCCTTTGACACCGGTCCCGGAAACTGCCTGATGGATCTTGCCATCCAAAAAATCACCCGGGGCAAAAAAAACTATGATGCCGGAGGCAAACTTGCTTCGCGCGGCCGTGTGAATATGAAGACCGTCAGAAAAATGGCCGCCCATGCTTATTTCAAAAAGAAACCGCCCAAATCCACGGGCCGGGAACTCTTTAACGAAGCCTTTATCCCCCGCGAACTTTTTCGGGAAGCGCCGGAAAACCTTCTGGCCACGCTCACTTTCTTTACGGCTTACACCCTCCATGAGGCCTACAAACGTTTTGCCGTTGGCCGCGTAAGCGAAATCCTGGTGAGCGGCGGCGGCGCTCTCAACCTGACGCTCATGCACCATCTGCAAACGCTTTTCAACACCGTTCCCGTGCGCCCGATTTCCGATCTCGGGCTGCCGGCACAAGCCAAAGAACCCGTGGCCTTTGCTTTTTTCGCGCTTGAAGCTCTCCAGGGCCGGATCAATCACGCCCCCGAGGGGACCGGCGCGAAAAAATCCGGGATCCTCGGAAAAATTACCCCGGTTTACGGCAAATCAAAAACAGAAGAAAGAACGCCGTTTTCTTCCAAGAACGCTCTTTCCACGCGCCAGGGTTTTTTGACCGGCTTTGAGAAAATCCATGCAATGGCTTGATTGGGCGGTCGTTCTCCTCTACACGGTTTTAAGCATGGGGCTCGGCCTTGCCTTTACCCGAAAGGCCTCTGAAAACCTGGAATCCTATTTCGTTTCGGGCCGCTCACTCGGATGGATTCTGGCCGGCACTTCGATGGCGGCCACGGCTTTTTCTTCGGACACGCCGCTTCTTGTG
>JAHFHI010000252.1 GCA_023246995.1 Candidatus Omnitrophota bacterium | reverse complement strand
CAAGCGCGGGCTCACATAAACCTTTCCCGGTTCCGTCCCGGGTCCCGAGACTTTGGGAATCCCGGCAATCTCCTCTTCCACCCTGGAAGCAACCGACGGCGCCGGCACTTCGAGACGTTCCAGAAGTTTCGGGAAAATCCCGTCGGGTTGCTCAAGCAGGGCCGCGAGCAAATGTTCCGCGTCCACTTGCATATGCCCCCTTTCGGCGGCTTTAGCCTGTGCCCGGGTAAACGCCTCCTGGGACTTTAACGTAAACTTTTCAAAATCCACGGCTTTGTCCTTTCCTTAAAAATCAGTCAAAAATATCTTCGATCTCGACGCGGAACCGTTCATAGTAATCCTTATGAAACTTTCGTGCTCTCCAGGCAAGGACAAGAAGGCTTAACCCGGCAAGCATGAAAAAGGATGCGGCCATGACGGCTACGAGTTCAGGCATGAGAAGAATCAGAATTCCGACGCCCACGAAAACGATCCCCTGCGTCAGAAACTGCCTCCATCCGCCCGAGAGCCCTTCCGCCAGAAAGTCGAAGATTTCGGCCTTTTTCATGACGTCCTCCTTTCGATTCACGCCCTTTTAAGGGATCATTTCCCGTGCCAACTTTTTGCTTGTCTCCGGGGGGTTTTTGAAGGAAACATAACCCAGTCCAAATGCCCTGGTATCCTTTTGACACAAATCCGATTTTTCACTTACGGTCCTGACTCTTTTTGAATCAATCTAATAATCCCATAGATTGCCGATAATCATCCCATGGCGGAACCCGAAAAAGCCCCCCTCCGAAGCGCCTATCTTGATAATGCCAAGTTCCTTTTGATCGCCTGCGTGGCGATCGGACACGCCATTGGCCCGGTTCTTCACCGGGGCGGATGGCTAAGAACTCTCTACGTTTTCATTCACACCTTTCATATTCCGGTCTTTGTTTTTATCGCGGGCTACTTTTCAAGACCCGTGAACTCCCCGGAATATCTCAAAAAAAATCTTAATCATCTCATCGCCCCGCTGCTCACTTTTCACGTGCTTTACAACCTGATTCTCACACGTCCGCTGGGCAAGTCTTTTGACTGGGCTTATTTTTTCGTCGAACCGTATTTCGGGCTTTGGTTTCTGTTAAGTCTTTTTTACTGGAGAATGTTATTACTCTGGATTGCGACGGTGCGGCACCTAGTTTTCCGTGCGGTCGCGACCGGCGTCATGGCCGGATACATTCCTGCGATGGAACGCGCCTTCAGCCTTGCGAGGACTTTCACGCTGCTTCCGTTTTTCACGGCCGGATACGCGCTTCGTAATATCCCGATCGAGGAACGTTTGACCGCCCCGGTGGCGAGAGTTGCGGGTGCCATTACCCTTGCTTGGGGGCTTTATCTCACGGCCGCGTGGCCTTCGGCAGACGAGCAGTGGCTCTACGGCTGTTACCCTTACGCGGCTCTTGGAGTTGCCGGGATGCAGGCTGCCTTTGCCAAAGTTTTCGTTTACGGGATCAATGCCGCGATGGGCGCGGCTTTTCTTACGGTGGTTCCAAAAAGAAGGACTTTTTTTAGCGAATGGGGTTCCAGGAGCCTTTATATCTACGTTCTCCACATCCCTCTTGTGAAACTCGCAAAGGCCTTGGGTTTCTATAAAAGCATGGATGGTTTAGGCGGGGAAATCATGATTCCGCTTGGGGCACTTTTGGCCGTTGCCCTTCTTTCAACCCGCTCGGTCCGGGATCGGACAAAATCACTCATCGAACCCCGATGGTTTTAGACGCGTTTTTTTCCGGTCAGCTTCTGTTGGAGACTGATCACAAGTCGTAGAAAAAGGCCGAAACAACACCTCCAGAACAGAGAGAGCACGCCTAGACGGGCGTTTGGTCCTGGGCCTGCGGTTGAGTAAAAAAGATCCCGAGGGCTAAATAACAGCTTGTGATGATAATGGAGAGGCCGGCGTTCGTCGTGATCCGCATGGCCGGAATGATCGCGGCAAAGATCTGAAGCATCGCAACCGGTGTCAGGGCAAACATCGAAAGAGCCAGGAGGCTTTCGTAAGGCAGTTTCTCCTTCCGGAACAAGTTAAGTCCCAATGCAATCAACGAATAAACTACCGCGGCCAGAAGCTTCCAGATGAAGTAAAAAATGGAGCAGATGAGAAAAATGGCCGGGTAAAGAATCGGCACGGCCCGATTGTAAAACCCTTCGGTAAAGGCGCCGTCCAGGGTAAAATCCTTCCAGTTTCTAAGTCCGTCGCCCTTCGGCACAATATCAAAAACGCGGTACTGCCCCCGTGAGCGCTGGCGCGCCACGAGCTTTGTCTTGGTGAGAAAAACAGGCGTGTCGGGCATCTCGGAAACTGCCGGAGCGTCCTCGCGGGCCGTGTCCACGACCAGGATGGTGCCATACTGGGGATGCTTCAGCGTGAAAGGCTGTTCAGCCTCGCAGACCGCGCCTTCCTGGGTAAAAGTAACCGGGGGCATGTTCTGCTTGAACCACTGCATGTATTCACCGGCGTAACGGTTCAGAAAAAAACCCAAACCCGCCATACCCAGAACTCCTATCAAAGCGGAAAGGTAAACAAGATAACCGAACCCCTTGGCGAGCGCCGGGGCCGCGTTCAGCCGGCGGTAAAAGCTGACGCTGAAAAGACTCAAAAATGGAGCAAAAAAAATGTCCTTCATGATGGGGTCCTCGCTTTTTGTGATGGAGAAGTGGTTTTAGACTTGCGCATTGGAAGATTTCCCGCTCGGTTGCTTGCGTAACGCGTTCTCGAGATTAGCTTCTACGGCCTGGATGCGCTCGGATTGGGGGAACCCTTGGCGGAGCCTCTCCCAGGCGCGAATGGCTTCGGCGTAGCGTTCCGCGCGGTAATACATCATCCCAAGAAAATAGAGGGCTTCCTCGGCATACGCCGTCGCGGGATAACGGGCGGTAATTTCCTCAAACCATTTCATCGCGCGCGAGCGGTTTCCAAATCCGCTTTCAAGAATCGCAAGCCGGCTCAAGGCCTGGGCGCGGCTTTCGGAATCCGGAAATCCCTTAACGAAGCGGCGGTAAATTTTAACCGCCTGGGC
>JAHFHI010000023.1 GCA_023246995.1 Candidatus Omnitrophota bacterium | reverse complement strand
CCTTTTGAAACGAATCGAAAAAGACAGTGTCTATTATTTTACCCGGATGTCGGATAAGACCTCCGGGCTCACAAAGGATTCCTCAAGGCCGGGAGCCCCGGCTTCGATTGCCGCCACGGGTTTTTCGCTTGCCGCGCTTGCCATCGGGGAGTCCCAGGGCTGGATCCAAAAAAAACATGCCCTGGATCAACTGCGCAGAACCCTTAAGATGCTTCTGGCCAAGGCCGAACACAAAAACGGCTTTTTTTATCATTTTCTCGACGCCCGAAGCGGCCGAAGAATCTGGAACTCGGAAGCCTCCTCGATTGACACCGCTCTGCTTGTCGCCGGGGCCCTGCTTGCGGCCCAGTATTATCCCGGAACCGACATCGCCCGCATGGCCTGGAAAATCTATGAAAGGATTGATTGGAAATGGATGATGAACGGTTCGGATTTTCTTTGCATGGGTTGGAAACCCGAGGCCAGCTTTCTGCCTTATTACTGGGACTCCTATAGTGAGCTGATCATCCTTCTAGCGCTTGCCGTGGGCTCGCCCACGCATCCGGTCCCACCCGCTGCGTGGCACGCATGGCTGCGCCAAGAACAACCCTACAACAGCATCCCCGTCATTTTTGCGCATTCCGGCAGCCTTTTCACGTATCAGTTTTCCCAAGCCTATATCGATTTCCGGAATCTTGATGACGGGGGCGTTAATTATTTTGAAAATTCAAAACTTGCGACCCGGGCAAATTGGGAATATTCCCTTTCCTTCAGCCGCGAGCATAAAAGTTACGGTCCAAAATCCTGGGGCCTTTCGGCTTCCCTGGGCCCGGGAGGCTACAAAGCTTATGGGGCTAAACCCGGCGAGGGGCTCCACGACGGAACGCTCGCCCCTTACGCCGCCATCGGATCCCTTGTCTTCACGCCCCGGGAATCCCTTGAGGCCATCCGCTATTTCTATCAAACGCACGGGCAGAAGCTCTACGGCTACTTCGGGTTTAAAGACGCCTTCAACTTGGATAAAAACTGGTGGGCCCAGGAATATATCGGGATCGATCAGGGGTTAAGCATTCTGATGCTCGAAAATTTTTTAGCCGAAGGGAGTGTCTGGAAAAAGTTTATGACGCTTCGACCCATTCAGGAATGGATCCGGCTTTCGAGGCTCGGGTTTAAAAAAACGGCTACTCCGGCTTCATGAAGCGGATGGCGAGGCGCGCCGCTGTTTCTTCGATGACTTCCGGCGTGATATAGGCGCCGCTTTGGATTTCCTCTTTAATCTCGGCAACCCGGCCCATGTTGGGGTCCGGCTCTGCCGGGATCAGGCGCGCGAAATAGTAAACCTCGCGCCACAGTTCTTCCTCGGCGGCATTTCGGATGGTTGGTTTTTCAATGCGGATGCCTCGAACACGTCTGGCGGATCGGTCGTTTCTCATGGCCCCTCAAAAATAAAGACGTTTTTAGGCGGCCTTTGCAGCCGGCCTGTTTCATTTCCGTCTTTATTTATCGGCCCGATCCGAGCAGGACTTGACAGCCGATCCTTAAAAAAGTAGGGGCTCCCCCATCCCGCCCCGCCTAGGCTTCCAGGGTGATCTCCCCGGCTTTTCGCATCAGGTGAGAGCGCATTCTCGTAATCACCTTCGTGTGAATCTGGCAGACTCGGGATTCCGAGACGTCAAGAATTTCACCGATCTCGCGCAGGGTGAGATTCTCGTAATAATAAAGCACGATCACGAGCTTTTCTTTTTCCGGAAGCTCATTAATGGCCCCGGCCAGAAGATCCTTGACCTCGCTTTGATGAACATAATTAAACTGGTTGGTCACCAAAGAATCTTCGATGGTTTGGAGCCTGGAAATGGGCTTATTGCCGTCGTCGTTTTGCCAAACCTCATCCAGGGAAAGAAAGGATGTGGAGTTAAGATCGTTATAGATCGTGTTCAGTTCGTCGGTGCTGATATGAAGGGCCCGGGCAAGCTCGTCATCGCTTGCGATGCGCCCGTATTTTTCCTCGAGCTCCTTGCATTTTTTATCGATCTCGCGGGCTTTCTTTCTAAGAAGCCTGGGAGCCCAATCGAGTTTTCTTAACTCATCCATGATCGAACCCCGGATGCGGGAGACCGCGTAGGTTTCGAATTTATTACCTTGAGTCACATCGTACTTGGTGATGGCGTCAAAAAGCCCGAGGATGCCGTAGCTTACGAGGTCGTTAAACTCGACATTGGGCGGAAGCCCGATCGCCACTCTCCCGGCGACGTACTTGACCAGATAGAGATACTTTTTAACGATCTCCTCGCGTAAGGCCTGGCTTTTCGTGCGTTTGTACTTTTTCCACATTTTGAGTTCGCTTTCTAGCATGGTGTCTCCTCTCCTGATTGTTTTTAAAATTTCAGTTTGGGGTTTTTTCTTTTTCTTCCAGGATTTTCTTGATCTGGAAAAGGGTGTAACGCTTGGCCTGCAGCGTCTTGATTTGCTCCAAGCGGTCAAAAACGGATTCGTCATAAAGCCGGTGCCCGGAAGGGGTCCGCCGGGCCTCCTGGATAAGGCCGGCAAGCGTGTAGTTATGAAGTGTCTGCCTGGAAAGCCCGGTATATTGCATCACTTCTCCCATTTTGAAGAGTTTCTCTCTCTTCATTTCCCGCCCCCTGGAGGGTCGGCCCTTTCAATCGCTTCGAGGGCTTCCTTATCTTCGGGGTTGAGAAGCAAGATTCTTTCAGCCGCCATCTTCGCCGCTCCCACGCGGCCGGCTTCACGGGCCGCCTTCAACCGGCGGCGGTATTCTTCTAAAAGTCCTCTTTTTTCGATTTCCAGGGAGCTGCGCTGCATTTGGATCTGCCGGGCCCCGTCCCGGAGGGCCCGATGGTTGATCTCGTCGATAAGCCTGGAAGCTCTCTGGTTTTCAGGGTCATAAAGAAACACGTGTTCGGCGGACAGAAGCGCCTGCTCGTATTCCTGGATTTCCAGAAGCGACTTGGCCCGTTCCATCCAGGTTTCAATTTCCGCATCCCTTTCATCCCGGCTCCACTCTTCAAGGGGCTTCGTGGCCAAAATCTCCCGGCGCCGGGCCGCCTCCCGAATCAGAATGTCTTGAAGCAGGGCCGAGGCGTCTTTGTCGGCAGGGTGGTCTTTCAGGAAGCGTTCGGCCGCCTTTCGAGCCTGGTAATACTCCCCGTCGTCAAGATGCCCGCGGGCCGCCTCGAGCGAGGGGCTTCCGGAGAAGTGAATCTGCCTGGGTAAGGCACATCCGGCACACAACCATGAGAGAAGAATCAGATTAGCTTTCATTTTATGATATGTGATTTACATTATGTAAATCACACTTTATAAATTAAAAAATTTTAAGTCAAGGCTTTTTCTTTCTTTTTTTCTCAAGTTCTAGCAATTGTGGTCCTAAAAACCGAACCCACTATAAGTTGGGATATTCTGACGAGGGATGGGATTCAGGAAACTTTGGATTGGACGATATATAATTCTGAAAATCTTATGACCTACGATCGGCTGTTTTACCTAAAATTCAAAAAGCGGCTCACCACCTGCGAGCTTGTCCGCATGTATCCCGCCCAGATTAAACGGGTGAGCGAGGTCGCTCTCTTGGATGTTCCCGAGCATACCCTGAAGGAGGTTCTTAAAGAAACCGGGACCTTTACCAGGCTTATGCGACTGAAAAAGCGCTTCTCGAAATTCCTCGAAAAAAAGCCTCTCTAGGGGTGCCCTCCCCTTTTGCATAGAAGACACCCTTGAGCTAGGAGACTCTGCCTGTGGTTTTAAGGGGAGGCTTACTTCTTGGTGGTAAAAGAACCCATCTTGCGGAACTTCTCATAACGCTTTTCCGGAAGCTCCCGCTTGGGGATAGCCTTTAGTTCTTCAAAGGCTTTGTCAACGGCACTGCGAATGTTTTCCGCGGTCTCCTGAAAGTCTCTGTGGGCTCCCCCGAGAGGTTCAGGGACCATTTCATCGATCACACCGAGCTCGAGGAGCTCTCGGGCTGTGAGTTTAAGGGCATTGGCCGCATCCGGCGACCGGGCGGTGTCTTTCCAAAGAATAGCGGCGCAGCCTTCCGGAGAAATCACCGAGTAATAGGCGTTTTCAAGAACCAGGATTTTATCGCCCACGGCAATCCCGAGAGCGCCTCCGCTCCCTCCTTCTCCGATCACAACCACGACAATGGGCACACAAAGCCCGGCCATTTCCCGAAGATTGCTCGCAATGGCCTCTGCCTGGCCTCTTTCCTCGGCTCCGATCCCGGGATAGGCCCCTGGGGTGTCCACAAAGCACAGGATCGGACATCCGGCCTTTTCGGCCAAACGCATCACCCGGATGGCCTTGCGATACCCTTCCGGATGGGCGCTCCCAAAGCTTCTCATGAGATTTTCTTTGGTATCGCGGCCCTTTTGATGGCCGATCACGCAGATCGGGTCCCGGCCCCGCCATTTGGCAAATCCCACCACGATCGCCTTGTCATCACTGAAACGCCGGTCCCCGTGAAACTCCAAAAAATCCGTAGTCAGGTATTTGATATAGTCAAGGGTATAGGGCCTCAAAGGATGGCGTGCGACCTGAACTCTCTGCCACGGGGTGAGCGTGTCATAGATGTCCTTCAGCGCTTTCTCCAGTTTCTTTTCCGCGCTCTTGAGCTCCCCGCTCAAATCAATGCCGTTGTCCGAACTGTGCCGCAGCTCATTGATTTTCTTTTCAAGCTCAAGGACCGGACGTTCAAAAGGCAGGCAGGTGTCGACAAGCTCGCGGGTCCCGAGCTTGATTTTCTGTCTCTTCCCGGAGGGCTCGTTAGCCGAAGCTCCTTCGGATTTTATTTTTCGAGGCTTGGCGGGGGTGTCCATCAATCGGTAATCGTCACTTGAGTGCCTTCGGGAACAATCGGGTAAAGCTCCTCAACATCTTCGTTGCGGAGCCTCACGCAGCCGGAGGTCACCTGCTGCCCGATGGTCTCGGGGTTCACGGTCCCGTGGATTCCGTAGCCGGGATAATCAAACCCAAGCCACCGGGTTCCGAGAAAGTTTTTAGGGCTCCCGGAAGGAATCACGGCGCCGGCTTTGTACCATGTGGGGTTTTCAAGTTTGTGGACGATCTTAAAATCCCCGGCCGGCGTGCCATTCTGGGTTCCTGTGGACACACGATAGGTTTTCATGGGTTTATCGTCGAGAAAAAGCCGGAGAATGTTTTGAGATTTGTCCACCTTGATTGAAAAAGTCCCGGAGACGACTTTAAGCTTCATGCCGGGGTAGATCGTATCTTTCTTTAAGCCATTGCTCTTTTTAATCAAGTCCACCGTGGTTTTGTATTTGCGGGCGATGACATAAAGGCTGTCGCCGGCAGCCACTTCCACCATTTTACTTCCGGGCATGAGGGCCTTTGAGTTGAGCAGGCGGAAGTTTAATTTCTCATAAGCATTTTGAATCTTGCGTGTTTTGGGACCCTCCGGCCGGCCGGAGCGCTTTAAATAAGCCTCGAAAGCTTTTTGCGCCTCAATCGCGTTGCCATTTTTTTCGAGCTTCTCTGTCTTTTGAATCAAGGCCGCGGCCGAATCCTCCGCGGCTCCAGCGCTTTGCGCGGCACTCGCACCGGAAACCTCGGCTCTAAGAAAAGATGCCGGAAGGAGCCCCAGGAAAAGGAACCAAAAAAATCTTGTTTTTGTCATTGTTTCCCGCCGCAAAATAAATATCCGATTAAAATTCCGAGAAACGCGCCGGCAAACACCTCGACCGGCGTATGCCCAAGAAGCTCCTTAAGACGCTGCTCGGCCACCTGTCCTTTTTCGTACAGGTCATCGAGCATTTTATTGAGGATTCTTGCCTGGCGGCCCACGTTACGACGCACCCCCGTCGCATCAAACATGATAATGATCGTAAAAATGAGCACCAGGAGAAAGGGCATGCTTCCAAAACCGTAATAAAGCCCCGTGACCGTAGCCAGACACGAAACCGTGGCCGAATGCGCGCTCGGCATTCCGCCGGTATTAAAAAGCCAGTTTAGGTTGAAACGCTTTATTTGCCAGCCGCTGCGCACAAGTTTGATCAGCTGGGCGGCAAGCCAGCTTACAAAAACAGCACTATAGGCGCGCTCCTCTAAAAAGGGCGCTTGGAATGACGGATCTTGAGTGAGAAGCAAGGGATTGACAAAACCCAAGGGAATATGATTAAATTATATATCGTTTATGATTATTAACTATATACCCTAAGTGGTTTGATTATAAAAGTGCCCTTCCTAAAATGCAAGGTCTTTAGTCCATGATCACTTGTGTTGAAAGCGCCGCGTGCCTTGGGCTGAATGCCTATTCCGTAAAAATAGAAGTCGACGTGAGCCACGGCCTGCCCCAGTTTATCGTGGTAGGGCTTCCGGATGCCAGCGTTAAAGAATCCCGCGAAAGGGTTCGGGCCGCGATTAAAAATACCGGGTTCCGCTTCCCGGTTGAAAAAATTACGATCAATCTGGCCCCGGCTGATATCAAAAAAGAAGGTGCGGCCTTTGACCTGCCCATGGCGCTCGGAATTCTGGCCGCTAACGGGATCATCTCCCCGGAAAGCCTTAAAAATCATGTTTTTCTGGGAGAGCTTGCCCTCGACGGATCGATCCGGCCCTTCAAGGGGGCTCTTTGCGTGGCTTCCGGTCTTAAGGGTAAAAGAACCTTTGTCTTTCCCTATGGGAACGCGCTGGAAGCAAAACTGGAAAAAGAGGCCTGCGTTTTGGGCGTTCAAACCCTGAAACAAGTCGTCGCATGGCTGCGCGGTGAAGAAGCCCTGGAGCCTTTAAATGATTCCCTCCCGATTGCGGGCCCGGCCGGGGAAGCTCATGTCGATTACGCGGAGGTCAAAGGCCAGCTTTACGCGAGACGGGCCATTGAAATTGCCGTGGCCGGGAACCATAATCTCCTTTTCATCGGCGCCCCGGGGTCGGGCAAAAGCATGTTGAGCCGGAGAATCCCGACCATTCTGCCTCCGCTTGAATCCGACGAGATGCTTGAAATCACAAAAATTTATAGCGTCGCCGGAGGGCATCAACCGCCGAGGCTTATGCAAGAGCGGCCTTTTCGCGCGCCCCATCACTCCATTTCCCCGGCGGCGCTTATCGGAGGCGGGCCCTGGCCAAAACCCGGGGAAATCTCGCTGGCCCATCATGGCGTTCTTTTCCTCGACGAGTTTCCGGAATTCCACCGGGATGTTCTTGAAAGCCTTCGGGGACCGCTTGAAGACGGGGAGGTCACGGTCTCACGGGCCAAAATGCAGCTCACTTTTCCCGCGCGGTTTCTCATGGTCTGCGCCATGAATCCGTGCCCGTGCGGTTATCTCGGAGACCGTAAAAGAGCCTGCCGCTGTTCGAGCGTTCAAATCGCTCGCTATAAGGCCAAAATCTCCGGACCCATCCTCGACAGGATCGACCTGCATGTGGAAGTCGCGAGCCTTGAAATCCAAAGCCTTTCAAGCGACGCCCCTGGCGAGAGTTCCGAGAAAATCCGCACACGCGTTTTGATGACCAGAGAGTGCCAAAGCCGGCGTTTCGCCCAAAGAGCTCTCCGCGTCAACGGGCTTATGCGCGCCAAGGATCTGCGGGAACATTGCAGGCTGGATGGCGCGGGAGAAAAACTTTTGCAAAAAGCGGTCCAGGAGCTGCGCCTTAGCGCGAGGGCCTACTACAAAATCCTCAAGGTCTCGCGCACCGTCGCGGATCTGGCCGGGGCCGAGAGAATTCAAGCCGAGCATGTTGCCGAAGCGGTTCAGTACCGCTTCCTTGACCGCCAGTGGTAACGTTTTCCGCTTTAGGGTTCTAACTCAAGTTTGGCACTTTTTTCGGAATATCCTTCGACCCTATGGGGAGAGGGGGAAAAGTGCCAAACTCAAGGTTCTAAAGTCAGCCGGCTTGCTCTTAGTTTAAAAAACCGGCCCGTCAATCTCCAGAGGATATCCGCCCCAAAAAGTCCGAGCAAGGCCCCTGCCGCTACATCGGAAGGATAATGCACTCCCACGTAGATGCGGCTCAAGGCAATCCAAAATGCCGCAAGATAAAAAATTCTGAATTTCTTGCCATAGACACGCACAAGCAGTAAAGCCACGGCAAAACTGGCGGCCGCGTGGCCCGAGGGGAAGGAGGCGCTCTGCGGTAGATCGAATAACACCCGCACCGTCATTTCGGGAAAAGCCTCGAAGGGCCGGGGCCGCATCACCATCCCTTTGAAAAGCTGCGTGGCCGCCTCAAGCATAAGCAGATTTACCGCAAAAAAAGCACCCCGGATGCGCCAATGCCGCCGGTCCCAAAAGAAGACACCTGCCAGAAGAAGGACTCCCAGAATCACGGGCTGGCCGAAATGGGTGGCAAAACCAAGGGCCCAGTCAAGCCGTGGATCCCCAAGCCCGTTTACGAAGAGAAAAATTTTCCGGTCGATCTCTAAAAGGCCTGCCATGCAAAGCCGCTTATTTTACCGCCGTCATCATCCAGGATTTGGGCCGGAAAATAATCCTGGGCCATATACTTAAAATGTTCAGAAGGCTGTTTAGCCAGATCTGACTCTGAATCCAGCAGGCCAGTTTCAGTTTGCCGCGCATGGGAGCGCCGCGATGTTTCTTGCGGTAAACATAGTCGTCAATGAACGAAAAAAAATGAAAATCCACCCGGCGAAATCCGCCCTCCAAAGCGCCCTTTTTCCATTGCGGCAGGGTGTAGGCGTTTTCATTAAAACCCTCGTCAATCGCTTCCTGCAGGGCCGCGCCGGCCTTATCTTCGAGGAGCCCGAAAGCGCACTCGTGAAGCGCGACCACCCGGCCGCCGGGGCGAAGCACGCGGCGGAACTCCGCGAACAATTTTTTCAATTCCTTGCAATGGTGAATGACGGAATGGGAAAAAATGACGTCAAACGAGCCGTCCTTGAAAGGCAGCACGCTCATATCCGCCATCAGCCGGTGAAAGTAGGATCCGTCCTTTTCAAAATAAAGGTCCGAAGCCATGAGGTAATTGGTGACATCCAGGGCCGCGACTTCGCAGCCGCGCTGGGCAAAACGCCAGGCGCTCCATCCGAAGCTCGCGCCCACTTCAAGCACGCGCTCCTGACCCGTCAGTTTCAGAAGCTCAAGCGTTTTAAAAAATCGCTCGGCATTCCCGGCCTGATTGTCGAAACTGCCGCCGGGCTGAAAGTGCCGGCTCCCGTCACCGGCCGGGAGCGTGAGAAAAAGCTCCCGGAAACGGTTCAGGGTCTGTCGGTTAATCGGGTGTTTTTCGCCGTCCTCCCCGACCAGATAGGAAAAACTCTCGGCGTGCTCCTTTTCGTGAGAAACTTCGGGGGGAAGATCCCCGAGGACATTTAAAATTCCGTCCTGAATGGGATAAGTCCGGCCGCAGGGCTTGCAGCAAAGATTCCCCTGACGCACTTCAGATGCGTCCTCGACTTGGACTTGAAGGTCCCAGTCCTCGCCCGAGCATTCCGGGCACCGTAACAGATTCAAAAAAGACTGGCGCATGAAAAAAACTCCTTTCGTGACGGATCCCAGCGAAAGACCGAAGCCGCCGCGGCTTTTCCGGACAGGACCGAAACCACCAGATAATCCACGCCGGGATAAGCCGGTTCGCCTTCCGGAGCGGCCACTCGCGTGTCCTCTTCGGAAAAATACGCTCCGGCATCAATGTGGGAATGATAAATAACTTTTATTTCCTCACCCCGAACCCGAAGCTCCTTTTGAATCTCTAAAAGCTCCCGGGGTTCGATGAAATATGCGGTCTTGGCCGTTCTGGGAAAATTTTCGGGATCCAGCCCGTGATATGCGTCCTGCACATTGCGGCAGGGTCTCAAGCGGCTCCAGGCGTCCTTGGGCTCCCGCGGCCCAAGAATCATACCGCAGCACTCCCGCGGATATTCCGTCTCGGCCTGGGCGCAGACCGCCTCAAGATACTCCTTTGGAATCTTCATCCGACCTAGACCTCCCAGAGCTGGG
>JAHFHI010000022.1:8804-9910 GCA_023246995.1 Candidatus Omnitrophota bacterium | reverse complement strand
CCACTGGGCAAGCGACATAAAGGGCGCCGCGGTCAGGCGCAGAGAGTCCCAAAAGGAGGGATCCGGGCCGATCAGAGGTTTTTTCAGGCTCACAAAATGCAGCAGTGAGTAAAAAAGACTGGTCACGGCAAGACTCATCCCGACGTTTACTCCCCATTTTCCCTTGAGCGTGAGGAAAACAAAGCCCCGGAAAAAAGACTCTTCGACAGCCGCGATCAAGAATGCCGCTCCTAAGGCCGCCGCGATCTTGTAGGCCCACCCGGCCGCGTTTAATTCCTGCACCAACCATCGGGCTTCGCCAAAGGAAAAACGCAGGGCAACAAGAATCGCGAGCGCCCCGAAGCCGGATGCGAAACAAACCCCCATAAGCTTGAAACGTCCGGGTTCCGGAAGAAGCCCGGTTACTTCAAAAGCATGCCGGCCCGGACGCAAAAACAGCACGCTTGCGGCAAGGGAAAAGATCATGATAAGCCGGTTGAAAATTTTTTCAAATTTAAAAGGCATGAAGTTGTAGAGAACCGGGGCCAAGAGAGCGCTCAAAAGAATAATGCCTGTCGCAACAACGAGAAACTTCAAAAAAGAACGCACGGGCTAGAAGACTTCAAGGGTGGCTTCGATCTCCACCACCGCGTTCAAGGGAAGGCTTGCCATGCCGACGGCTGAGCGGGCGTGCACTCCGGCATCTCCAAAAACCGCGATCATGAGTTCGGAGGCCGCGTTCATCACCTGCGAAATTTCATAAAAATCCGGAGCCGCTTGCACAAACCCCGTAAGACGCACCACGCGTCTGAAACGCTCAAAGCCGATCTGGTGCTTGATCACGCTCAAAACATTCAAAGCCGCGGCCCGAGCACCTTCTTGAGCGGATTCAAGCGAGAGGCCCTCTCCGGCCTTGCCCGTAAGAATCACGCCATCGGCAAGCCGTGAAATCTGGCCGCTTAAAAATGCGAGCGTTCCCGCAATCATGACGGGTCGGTAAAAACCCACCGGTTGCGGCGCCGGAGGAAGTTTCAGCTGAAGGCTCGTGATGACTTCGTCGTAGTTCATGCCTTTTGGGCCACGATCAAGGTGGCGGCGCCATATGTAAACTCATGGATCGCGGCTTC
>JAHFHI010000022.1:0-8794 GCA_023246995.1 Candidatus Omnitrophota bacterium | reverse complement strand
AAACTGATAGGCCCGCGCGTGCCCGGAAAGAATACCTCCGACAAGGGGTAAATAAAATTTCACATAGGGATAATAAAGAATTTTAAAGAACGGATTACGCGGCCGGGTCAGGCAAAGAAGGGCCACCCTGCCGTTTGGTTTCAAAAGACGGCGGACCCCTCCCAGGAAAAGCGGCATATCGCGCACGCTGCGCAGAGCGAAGGCCGAGATCACGAGATCAAAAGACTCCGGAGCAAACGGAAGCGCGTGAAAATCCCCCCGCACAAGCAACGGCCCCTTGCCGAGTTCCTCCCGGGCGCCCGACAACATGTTGGCCGAAAAATCTAGGCCGGCCGCGGTCTCAAACTTTCTTTTCTCAAGAAAAAGTTTTAGGAATTTTCCGGTCCCGACCCCTAAATCAAGAATGGAACGCCCATCGGCTCCGCCGAGCACCAGATCCCGCGACTGGCGGCGCCAGACATCATCAAGCCGAAAACTTAAAATCCGGTTCAGGAAGTCGTAACGAAACGCGACCTTGTCGAAGAATTCCCGGAGCACTCCCGCCTCGGGAGCCACGGTTTTAATTGAAGACATTCAGAATTCTGTAGTTAGTGTCGCGCTGGGCCGGAACATAACCGGCCTCGCGGATAAGACGGACCAGATCCTCACGGCGGGTGTGGACCTGAATGCCGGTCGGTTCAAGCACTTTATCTTCAAGAAGCGTGCCGCCCATGTCATCGCAGCCGAAAGCAAGCGCGATCTGCCCGAGCTTCAGACCTTCGGTCAGCCATCCGCTTTGAATATGCTCAATGTTGTCGAGAAAAATACGCGAGATCGCCACCGTCTTCAGATAATCCTCCCCTCCCGCGGGACGGAACTGGCTCATGCGCGGAGTGCCCTGCGGAGAAAGTGTCCAGGGAATAAAGGCCCGGAATCCCGCGGTTTCATCCTGCAGGTCGCGAATCTTAATCAGGTGCTCGATGCGCTCGGCGATCGTTTCCACATGCCCAAAAACCATGGTTGCCGTGGATTTAAGGCCGCACTTGTGGGCCGTACGCATGACGTCAATCCACCGCTGGGAGGAAGCCTTCTTCGGGCTGATCAGCTTGCGCACCCGCTCGACTAGAATCTCGGCCCCGCCGCCTGGAAGCGAGTTCAATCCCGCTTCTTTAAACCGCCTGAAAACCTCTTCTAAGGGCAGCCGGTTTTTTTTGGAGATCATGTCAAACTCGACCACGGAGAAAGAATGCACGTGAACCTGCGGAAACTTTTCGCGGATAGCGCGAATCAGATCCAAATAATAATCAAGGGGAAGATCCGGATTCACGCCGCCCTGAATCAGGGCCTGCGTGCCTCCGAGGTCGACTAACTCCTGAACTTTGGCAAAGATGGTCGCGTAATCAAGGGTGTAGGCCTCCTTGTGGCCGAGCGGCCTGTAAAAAGCGCAGAAATCGCAGTCGAGCACGCAGGCGTTTGTGTAGCTGATGTTGCGGTCCACGATAAAGGTGATCTGCCGATCGGGATGAAGCCGGCTCGCAAGCGTTTGCGCGGCCTTGCCCAGGCGCAGGAGATCGCAGTCGTAAAGGGCCATGCCCTCTTCTTTTGAAAGCCTTCCGCCCTCAAGGCGTTTGCCCAAAATGCTGTCATGGAGATCGATCATGTCCGGGGGAGTCCTTATTTTGAAGTTTCTAAAAATTCGATCGGCCGGGGTCTGGGAGCAACGCGCAGCCGGTGGGCCAGCCGGAAGAAAAGCTCCAAACCTTCTTTCATGGCCGGGTCCACGCCGTAGCTTAAATTAAAAAGGTATCCGAAAACTTTGGAAAATTTCTCATGCGTGAAAGTCCATCCGAGAGCTTCGCGGATGAGCCCTTCGATATCGGCAAGGTTGCGGTTAAGATTTTTACGCAGCCGCGCCGAAAAAGCCGCGGCTTCTTCCGGCCGGAGGGCCGCAAAATCACGCCGCACGGCCCAAAGCGCGAAACAAAAAGGTTTCCCGGTCCAGTTCCACCAAAGCTCGCTAAGATCATACTTGTAGACAAAACCCTCGGGCCGGTAAAAAAGCGCGTCATCCCCGATCACAAGCGCGGCTTTGTGGCGCGCAAGCATGTTTTCGGGGTCGGAGCGCATGGAGACAAACCGGTTGTCAAACTTGTATTTGAATTTCAGAAGGATGCGAAGGAGCACGGCCGAGCTCAAGGATTCGCGCGAAAGCGCGATGCTGGCCCCGTCAAGTCCTTCGATTTTCTCCCGGGATAAAAGCAGAACGCTTCCCGAAAAATCACGGGCGCCGATCCCGAGATCGGGAAGAAGGATGTAGTCGCGCTGGTGGCGCAGATACTCGAGGGAGGAAACGGGGGCCATATCAATTTTGCCCCGGTGCATGAGCCCGTTAATTTTTGCCGGAAAGGTCGCGTAGAACTCCGTTTCCGGTTCGTTTTTCTGGAGCCCATGGAAATAAGGAATGCAATTGACGTATTGAATCCTGCCGACACGCGCCTTAAGCCCGGTTTTGGCGGCGCTCACGGCCGCTGCTCCAACGCGCCGGCGGAGTTTAACGACCCGGTCCACCGAGGGTAAAGAACGTGCTCGATGCCGATTTGATCCAGCACTTTACCGACCACAAAGTCGACGATCTCCTGCAGGCTTCGCGTTCCGGCATAAAATCCGGGCATGGCCGGGACGATCCGCGCCCCTAACCGGGCCAGCTTGAGCATATTTTCCAGATGAATGGCGCTTAAAGGGGTTTCCCGGGGCACGAGTACAAGCGGGCGGTTTTCTTTGAGCATGCAATCGGCGGCACGGTGGATGAGATTCTGGCTGATTCCCGAGGCAATCGCGCCGAGCGTGCCCATGCTGCAGGGAATCACGATCATGCCGGCGACAGGATAGGAACCGCTCGCGATGGGCGCCGTAAAATCCCGGGGAGAATAAACCCGGACCCAATCCGGGGAAGCGCTGCCGAAAAGCCCGGCCAAATCTTCAGGGGCCGTAAAACTTCTCGGGCGGATCCCGAGTTCTTCATGAATGACAAGCCGCGCCGGCTCCGAGATGACCACTTCAACCGGACGGCCCGCCTCGACCAACACCTCAACCAAGCGTTTGGCGTAAAGAACCCCGCTTGCGCCTGTAACGCCAACCACGAGAGGTTTCATCCGAGTCTCCCTAAGAAAGAAGATCCGCCGCTAAGCCCGAAAAGACCAGAATACTGATCATCGCATTCATGGTAAAAAAAGCCTCGTTAATTTTTCCGAGCCCGAAAGTATGAACAAGCCAATGCTCACGCGCCAGGAGAAGGGCCGAGAAGCCGAGCCCCGCGAAATAAAATACCCCGAGCTTTCCGGCCAGGCCTGCTCCGGCCCAGAAAAGAACCGCTGCCAGATGCAGCGCTTTGGCGCTTTGCAGGGCGGCCTGCGTGCCAAAAACGGCCGGCACGGAATAAAGGCCGGCATTTCGGTCGAAATCCTGATCCTGGAGGGCGTAAAGAATATCAAACCCGGCCACCCAGGACGCCACCCCCGCGGTCAAAAAACCGGGCTCCCACGCAAATACGCCACGGCTTGCGAGCCACGCCGCATAAGGGGCAATGCCAAGTATCATACCCAACAGGGCATGGGATAACCAGGTAATTTTTTTCGCGTAGGGGTAGAGAACCGCGAGAAAAACCGGAATCGGAGAAAGAGAAAAACAAAGCCGGCCAAGAGCCCACGCGCTCGCTTCAAAAACCGAAAAACTGACGGCAACCGCAGCCCAGGCGAAGGCGGGTTTCAGCCGGCCGGCCGGAATCGCACGCTTTGCCGTGCGGGGATTGGCCGCGTCAATGGCCGCATCGATAATACGGTTCAGGGCCATGGCCATGGTCCTGAAACCGACCATCGCAAGCGTCACCCACAAAAAAAGTCGCGCGGAAGGCATTCCGCCCTCCCCCCAAAAGAGTCCCATGTAGGCAAAGGGAAGCGCAAAAATGGAGTGTTCGAACTTGATCATTTCAAGGAATGTGGCGGTCCTAGCCAGAATACTTTGGATCAAGGCCGTATTCCTTCCAGCGCCGGCTGACAAGCTCGCGAACCGAGGGCCTCATCACCATATCCTCGGGCCAGGGTCGCATCATGCCCTCGGCTTCGTTTTTCCGGGTCGCATCAATCCCCATCTTGGAGCCAAAAAAGTCTCGGCTGGCCGAGTGATCGAGCTCATCGACCGGCCCATCGGAGAAAACAATGTCGCGTTTGGGATCGACATTGTTGAAAGTGCGCCAGGCCACTTCCCGCACGTCCTGAATATTGGCGTCATGGTCCAGCACGATAATGCACTTGGAAAACATCATCTGCCCGAGCCCCCAAATCGCGCTCATCACCTTTTTGGCCTGCTCCGGATAGCTCTTGCGAATGGAAACGATCAAACAGTTATGAAAACAGCCTTCCCAGGGAAGGTTCATGTCCTTAATCTCGGGCACCTGCTTGCGGATGAGCGGAAGAAAAATGCGTTCGATGGCCTTGCCCATGTGGCAATCCTCCATCGGAGGCTTACCCACCACCGTGGTCACGTAAACAGGATTCGCGCGGTGTGTCATGCAGGTCACGTGAAAAACCGGAAAATCCTTGGCGCGCGAATAAAATCCCGTGTGATCGCCGAACGGACCTTCAAGGCGCATCTCGCCTTCCTGCACGTAGCCTTCGAGCACAATCTCGGCATGCGCCGGCACCTCGAGATCCACGGTCCGGCATTTGACGAGCTCCACGGGTTCTCGGCGAAGGAAACCGGCCATCATGAGTTCATCCATCCCGCTCGGAAGCGGGCAGGCGGCCGAAAACATCGTGGCCGGATCGGCGCCGATCACGGCCGCCACTTCAAGACGCCGGCCGCTGGCTTTGCCGAGACGGCGGAAGTGCTCCGCCCCATCCTTATGGATCTGCCAGTGCATTCCGGTGGTCTGATTGTCGTAAACGTGCATCCGGTAAAGCCCGACATTGCGCTTTCCGGTTTCTGGATCTTTCGAAAAAACCATGGGGAGCGTGATAAAACGCCCGCCGTCATCCGGCCAGCACTGCAGCACGGGAAGTTTGTCGAGCATCGGACCCTCGCCGGCCCGGATCACCACGTCCTGGCACGGTCCGGCTTTCAAGATCTTCGGCGCCAGGGCGTTTAAGATGGCGACTTTGGGAAGCAGGCTCAATTTCCCTAGAATGCCGGAGGGAACTTTCATCTCGGTCAATTCTTCGATGCTCTTGGCGATTTCCTCGATGTCGGAGACGCCGAAGGCAAGGCTCATGCGCGAGCGCGATCCGAAGAGATTGATCGCAAGCGGGATCTGGGAACCCTTGGGACGCCGGAAAAGAAGCGCCGGACCTCCGGCCTTGACCACGCGGTCGTAAATTTCCGTAATCTCGAGGACGGGGTCGGTTTCCGCCGAAACCTCGTGAAGCTCGCCTTTCTTACGAAGTTCTGTGATGAACTGATTCAGGTCTTTGAAAGCCATGGATCAAAATCCCCGCAAGGTCAAAGGGCGCTTTGAAAATAAGCGCCAATTTTTCAAACCGCAGGCCCTTCAAAATCCTGCGCATCTGGACAAGCTCGTCGATTTCAAAATAACCGCTTTCTTTCAAAAGCCCGTAAGCTCTCTGACTCGTCTCCCACTCGAGCGGAAGCTCAAAGAGGGCCGCCAGAAAGAGAACAAAAAAGGCCCCCAAAGCAAATTTTTCACCGGCCGGCAAAAAACCCGGATGGGATAAAAGCGACGCGAGCCAGCCGAGCAAGGCCAAAACCTTCAGCCACAGCCAAAGCCTTCTGGAAAAATCAAAAGAGAAAATCATGTGCTGGGCCCGGGTCATGGCAACCGACTCCCGCGCGGCGCGGGCGTGATCGAGCAGGGTCCGGCCCTCATAAAGCGCCCTTTCAAGGAAAAACTGCTTGAGCGGAGCGCGCCGGAAAAGTTTGAATCCCGATACCGGTTCGATCGAAACATGACCGGCGCCTTCCCGGTCCAGAAAAAGCCTCGCAACTTCAAATCCGCTCAAAATACGGCGGCTAGGCGCACGCCCGCGTCCGCGCAGACGAATCTGCGTGATCAAAGCAAAAAAAGCGGTAAGGAGAACCGTGTATGAAAGCATTTTTCTGACGCGTGTTTATTATACCGGGATTTCGAAAAATCAGAAAGACGGATTTAAATAAAAGAATCCGGAGCGTACCCGCGCGGAGACCCTTGGCTGATACCGGATGGCCTATCTGCGAGCCCGGGCTCGGGACGGCGCTTTCTCTCCCTCTGCTTTAATCAAGCTCGCTCGGCTGCCAGAAAAGACATGAGTTGTTCGAAATCCTGAGGAAGCGGGCATTCGACGTGACGGCGCTTTTTATCTCCGGGATGCTCGAAGTCCAAAGAGATGGCGTGAACGGCCTGCCGAGCGATTCCCGGGGTCGCCACCCCATAAAGCATATCGCCCAACACGGGATGCCCAATGTGGCCCATATGCACCCGGATCTGGTGCGTCCGGCCGGTAATGGGTTTGACTTCAAGAAGCGTGGCCTTGGCAAAACGCCGCAGCACCCGGAAATGCGTCTCCGCGTCCCGGCCTCCGGAAGGCCGGATCACGACTTTGCGGCGATTCAAAAAAGCGCGGCCCACGGCCTCCTCGCAGATCCCTTCATCATGCTGGACGATCCCGCGGACCGCGACCCGGTAAACGCGCTGGATCGTGTGGTTTTTAAACTGCTTGGCCAGGAACCCGTGCGCATAATCGTTTTTGGCGATTATCATGATCCCGGAAGTGTCCTTGTCAAGGCGGTGCACGATTCCGGGCCGTACCGGGCCTCCGACGGCCGAAAGACCCCGGACATGAAAAAGCAGCGCATTGACCAAGGTATGATAAGGATTCCCGTGCGCGGGATGCACCACCATCCCGGCGGGTTTATTGACCAGGATCACATCCTCGTCTTCGGCAAGGACATGAATCGGAATATTTTCGGCGCGCGTATCTCCGGAATCTTTCTCGGGCCATTCAATTTCAATCCGCTCATCCCCCTTGATTTTGTAATGGGCCGCCACTTCTCCCCGGCCCGCCACGCGGACCCCGCCTTGCTCGATCAGTTTCTTGACCTGGGAGCGGGAAAAAATGGCCGGAAACATCTGGGCCAGGAAAACATCCAGGCGTTTTCCCTGGTCCTCATCTTTTACGAGAATCTCACGCTCATCCATGATCTTTTCCTCCGGCAAGCGGGCGGTTGTCACCCGAGGGCGCTCGGCCCCCGGCAATCTCCCGGGCTTTCAACCCGTAAAATAAGCCGGCCGAAAGCGCCACAAAAACACTGATCCATTGGTTGTGCGTGAGCAACCCCCAATAGGGGTTCGCGCCCCTCCAAAATTCCAAGACAAAACGCCCGAGGGCATAAAACATGAAATACAAACCGGCGACCTGACCATGGAAACGTTTCCTGCCGTAAAGCGCGTTTAGAAAAACAAACAGCAAAACGTTAAAGAGTGCCTCGTAAAGCTGGGCGGGATGAAAAGTTCCTTCAAGCTCTCCTTGGCGGACGCACCAGGCGAATTCGCAGGCGCTTCCATAGCAGCAGCCGTTCAAAAAACACCCGACACGCCCGAAGGCATGGCTAAGGGCCACGTAGGGCAGAATAAAATCAAGCCCGCGCACCATCCCGATCCCCTTCAAACGAAGAAAGCAAAGAAGCGCAACAAGCGCAAGGGCCATACCTCCGTAAAAAATGAGGCCGCCTTCCCAAAACGCAAAAATCCGGAGGGGATTCTCGGCGTACCAGGCTGGGTTCTCCAGCACATAAAAAAACCGGGCTCCGGCAAATCCCCAGAAGACGGCGACGAAAACCATGTCGGCCGCCTGTTCCGGATCGGGAAAACCATCCCGGCGCGCGCGCGCGGTCATGAGACGCAAGGAAAGCAGCACGCCGGCCGCGACCATAAAACCAAAGCTATAAACCGGCAGGGAACCCAGGTGAAAAAGGATGGGCCTCATGATTTCAATCGCGGGAGCGAAGGAGGCTGATCAAATAAAGACCGACGCCCAGGGTGATGGCCGAGTCGGCAATATTAAAAACCGGCCAGATGCGAAAATCCAGGAAATCAATCACCGCTCCCCACCGGACGCGATCGATCCAATTGCCGAGCGCGCCGCCGAGAATGAGCGCGAGCGCCGCGCGGTTCAACCCCGAGGGGCTCCCCTCTTTTAGCCGCGTGCTCCAATAAAAAAGACATCCGAGACTCAAGGTAATCAAAATTAAGAGGGCCCTCTCGTGAGTTCTGAAAAAACCAAAAGCAATGCCTGTGTTATGGACCAAGGTTAGGTGAAAAATTTCCGGAATGAGGGGGATGCTCTCGCCGGGATCCAGGATGGAAAGGAAATAAAACTTACTGATCTGATCGATCCCGACGATCAGCGCCGTAAGGCCGTAGAGAACCGCTAGGGATTGCGTCTTTTTTTCTCCTCAAGCTCCTGACACTTGATGCAATGCTTGGCATACGGCATGGCCTGGAGCCTTTTTAACGCAATCGCCTTGGAACAACCCTCGCAAACGCCGTAAGTCCCGTCATCGATCTTGCGCAGGGCATTGTCGACCATATTAAGGCTCTGCTGCTCGTTGGAAGCGAGGCCCAGGGTGAATTCACGGTCAAAATTGTCCGTGGCCATATCGGCCATATGGAAAGAATATCCGGAAAGGTCTCCGGAGGAGTCCCGTTGGTTGGTATTCAAAGACTCATCTTCCAGATGCCGGAGGTCACCGGCTATTCTGCGGCGGGCATCCTGAAGAATCTTTTTGAAGCGATCGAGATCTTTTTGGTTGAGTGGTGGCATAAATA
>JAHFHI010000251.1 GCA_023246995.1 Candidatus Omnitrophota bacterium | reverse complement strand
CCGCATGAGCGCGTCCCCGAGCGCGAGCGTTCCGCCGGCGGCCAGACACGCGGTTTCATAGGACTCCGGAGAAATTCCTACATCCTGCGTATCCAGATGCGGGGCGCCCCATGCGCAGGCCTCCCTCGCGCGCGTAAGATAATCCCGGCTGTGAATCCGCCGGATCCACTCCTCCGGTGCAGCTTCCGCTGAAAGTTGCTCGAGCGATGCAAACCACGGCTTTTCCCGGAGATAGTCCATCACCGCCGAAAGCCGGCGAGGAGATTCCGGGTGTCCGGGACCGGGATCATGACGCATAAAACGCGGATCATACAAAAAACCGGTTGTCATAATTTTGGCGGCTATGATAGCATCGTCAAACTTAAAAAGGACAGGGAGAAAATTTGAAATTCTCAAACCGGACCGGATGGAAAACTGAAGAGAATGCCTTAAGCCTCCAGCTTCTTCCCCTTAAGCGCGAAGGCACTCCGATTCTCGATATCAGTGTTTCAAACCCGACAGGCTGCGGATTCTCCTATCTGTCCCAGGAAATTTTAAAACCCCTCCTGGCCTCGGAAGGCCTTGCTTATGAGCCCGACCCGCACGGGCTTATGAACGCACGTATGGCGGTTATGGCCTATTACGCGCGCAAGGGAATCCGCATCCTTCCCGAGCAAGTCTTTCTCACGGCAAGCACAAGTGAAGCCTACAGCTTTGTGCTGCGGCTCCTGGCGGACCCGGGCGACATCGTGATGGCGCCGAAGCCGGGTTACCCTTTGCTGGAATATCTGGCCCCCCTAAATGACATCCGCCTGGAGCGCTATCCGCTTTTTTATTCAAATACGTGGAAAATGGATTTCGAGATTTTGCGAAGCGACCCCGAACTTCTCCCAAAAGCCATTCTTGTGGTCAACCCAAGCAACCCCACGGGAAATTACCTGGGCCCGGATGAAATTTCAGAGCTTAATATGGTGGCCATGGCCAAGCAGGCGGCCCTTATCTCGGATGAGGTATTTCTCGATTACCCGCTGGAAACACCCCTCACGGAAATCTCGAGCCTCGCTTCCAATAAACAGGTTTTGACCTTTACTATTTCCGGCATTTCCAAAATCCTGGGGCTGCCGCAGATGAAACTTTCCTGGATTGTGGTAAACGGCCCAACCGGGCTCTGGCAGGAAGCGGTCAAAAGGCTCGAGGTCATAAGCGATACATACCTTTCGGCGAGCACACCCGTCCAGCTTGCTCTAGGACCCTGGTTTGAACTTGAAAAGAAAATTCATGACGAGATCGGGGCTCGGATCCGGAAAAATTACGAACTGCTGAAATCGTCCATGACCGGGCTCGGGGCCTGCCGTGTGCTTAAAACCGGCGGCGGCTGGTACGCGGTGATTCAAATCCCTTCGAAGCATACCGACGAGGAGTGGGCCGTCCTGCTTCTAAAAAAAGACCAGGTGCTGACGCATCCGGGATACTTTTTTGATTTCGGTGAAGAAACCGTTCTGGTCGTCTGCCTGCTTGCCGAAGAAGCCGTGTTTGCCGAGGCTGCGCGGCGCATGGCCGAAAGACTGCGACAGGAACTTTAAATCGTTTTCGTACTAATCGCTAGACCGCGCAAGGCTGGGCGGTCTTGATACGCTTTCCCGATTGTGTCGCCACCCACCCGATCTCGGACCAAATGCGCCTAAAAAGATTTCCGTCAAAGCGCTCAAGCAAACGCAGTCCCTTTGCCGTCCAGGCGTAAAGTCTTTGTTCCGCAAGCAGTCTTTCCAGAAGTTCAGCGCCCGCCTTCGAGCGGGCATCCCCTCCCCGGGCCGCTTCAAGCGCATCCTCGAGATCGCATTCCGCCCCCTCCATCCGGAGCCCCTTTAGAAAATTAAGAATCCGGGTGGTGATAAAAAGGGTGTAGAGGTCTTCACGCCGAAAATCCGGCCGCTCAATGGCCATCGCCGTGAGTCGCGATTTAAAAACATCTTCCTCGCTTGGGGCCGGAAAATTTTTCGCGATGGGTGAGGCCGGAGTCAGATAAAAAGGAGAGGCCCCGAGAAGCACGGGAAGCCGGGCGGCAAAACAAAGCGTCTGAATCATGGAGTCAAGACTTTCCCCGGGCAGGCCCAGGATCTGGTAGGAGACCACCTGAAACCCCAGTCTCGCCGCCTCGTTCACCGCTTCCAGATATTTGGGAATGGTGTGCGGCCGCTTGGTGGTTTCCCGCACCGTGATGTCGGAGGAGACAAGCGCGATATTCAAATGCGTAAAGCCCGCGCGTTTCATGAGCCCAAGAAGTTCCGGGGTGAGGCTTAAATACGAAATGCCGTTCATGGCCAGAAGCCGCACGTCCCCGGCCGGAAACACTTCCGGGATGCGCCGGCAAAGTTCTTTCATCTCATCCTGATAAAAAGTCAGGTTGTCATCCTCGAAATCAAAAACCCGGATGCCTTCCTCGTAACGGAGGCGCATTTCTTCGAGTACGCTTTCAACCGTGCGCCGCCGGTAACGCAGGCCGAAGGTCGTGTGCACCGAACAGAACGTGCAACGGTGCGGGCAGCTTCGCGAGGTGATGAGAAAACTTAAAGGCCGTCCCTCGAAGAGATAATGGCCGAGGGTCAAATCCGAAAGATCCGGCGCCGGAATTTCCTCAAGCGGGTAATTCTCTCCGATCGGATTCAGGGCCAACTCCCCGTCCTTTTTGAACCCAAGCCCCGGAACGGTTTCGAAATGGCGGCCGTTGGACCAACTCTTCAAGAACTCGACGAGCGGTCTTTCTCCCTCGCCCCGGATGACAAAATCCACCGCCGGGTGTGAGAGCATTTCAAGCGGCATGGCCGAAACATGCGATCCTCCGGCAAGGACCGGAATGCCCAAACGATTTTTAACCACCTCGGCCGCGCGCAGAGCCTCGCGATAGTAGGGCGAAAAAAGCGAAGAGATGCCGACAAGATCGGGCTTTTCACGCGCAACGTCTTCGGCCAAGGTTTCAAAATCCGCTCCAAAATGGTAATACTGGTGAAAAGAAGAAAAGGGGCTTTCGTCCGGACAGGGGTAGAAGTCTCTTAAATAGGCCAGCTCCCG
>JAHFHI010000250.1 GCA_023246995.1 Candidatus Omnitrophota bacterium | reverse complement strand
CCTGTATGAACGGTTTCTTCGGGCGCACTGCCCAGGATTTCGAACTCCGGAGAGGCCATTTGAAGGCGGTTTTGGTAAAGTTCGACTTTCCCGTACAGGATCACTTCCCGCCCGGTCACCAATTGGTGATTCAAGTACGGCTGATTAAACCATACGGCTCGCAGCAGCCCTTCGCCGTCCCCCACCGTCACTTCGAGAATTTTCATCGCGCGCAGGGGACGGATCTTCGAGGCCAGCACCTCGCCTTTAATACACGCGCTTTGGCCCGGAGTCAGCTCGTGAATTTTGACGAATGCGCTACGGTCTTCATAACGGCGGGGAAAGAAATAAAGGAGGTCGCGGATCGAGCGGATGCCGATTTTTTCAAGCGCAAGGGCCCGTTTAGGGCCGATGCCTTTCAGATAGCGTAAGGAAGATTGGCCGGATGCCGTTGTCTGAAGGTTCAATTTCCCGATTCGGCGGGAGCCGGGGCCTGATCCGTGCTTTGAGGAACCGGAGACTGTGCTTCAGGAACGCCCGGAGCAGCTTCACCCTCCGGGACGGAAGTCTCGGCTAATCCCTTCAACACTTCCCCTGCGGTGGCCGTCAGCGTATCCGAAGCCCCGGCGGTTTCACTGACCGCGGAGGCAGCGCCTTCGCCTCCCGATGTCGTGGTTTCCGAAACCTTGGCTAACTGTTCGCTTTTTACTTTTTCGAGAGCTTTCTTGATGGCATCGATATCCACCGGGGATTGCTGCGTCCTCGTGGCCTCAAGAAGACTCCGGCTTTTCCGGCTTTCCAGAATATTCAGGCCGATGCAGGAAAAAAGAAACACCACGGCTGAAATCGACGTGGCCTTGGTAAGAAAGTCCGCGGCCCGGGTTCCGAAAAGGGATTGAACGTTGCCGCTGACAAAGCTCGGACCGGTCAACCCCTGGCCGCGCCCCCCCTGAATCAAAATCACGACAATTAGGATCAAGCACACAACGATATGAATAAGGGTAAGCAAAATACTCATTTTCTAGCCTCCGCCTCGACGCATGCGCACGCGTTTAGAACAATCTGCACAAAAGATTCCGCCTTCAGGGACGCTCCCCCCACAAGCGCGCCGTCCACATTGGGCTTTTTCATAAGCTCGCCGATGTTGTCGGGCTTCACGCTCCCGCCGTATAGGATGGAGACCCGGGACGCGGTATCGTCGCCGAACTGTTCTTTAATAAGACGGCGGATATAGGAATGCATTTGCTCGGCCTGCTCCGGGGTCGCGGTCTTGCCGGTGCCGATGGCCCAAACGGGCTCATAGGCCAAAACGACCCGCGCGATGTCCTCTTTGGTAATGTCTTTGAGGGATTGTTCAAACTGCGCCTTAACGACTTCGAACTGCTGGCGGGCATTGCGCTGATCCAGCGTTTCCCCGATGCAGAGAATCGGAATCAAACTGTATTTGAGCGCAGTCTTCACCTTTTCGTTGACGAAGGTATCGGTCTCCTGAAAAAACTGACGGCGCTCCGAATGCCCCAAAATCACATAACGGCAGCCCGCGTCTTTTAACATCACGGGAGAAATCTCACCGGTAAAAGCGCCTTCGGTTTCCGGATGCATGTTTTGTGCGCCGAGTTCGATCGAGGAGTCCTGGAGAATGGCATGAAGGGCGCCAAGCGCGGTATAGGGCGGACAAAGCACGATCTGACAGTCGGTTGTCTTGTAAACGCCTGCCTTGATGGTCTGAACAAGGTTCAGGGCTTCCGGGCAAGTTTTGAACATTTTCCAGTTTCCGGCGATAAACGGGCGCTTCATGGCTTCACCCCTGCGGTCTTTTTGTCGCGAAGCGCGGCAATCCCCGGCAGAAGGGTTCCCTCAAGATACTCGAGCGAAGCGCCGCCTCCGGTGGAGACATGCGACATTTTGGATTCCAGGCCGAAGGAATTCACGGCCGCGGCCGTGTCGCCTCCGCCGATTATGGTGGTCGCTTTAAGGCCCGCGACAAAGGACGCGATTTCATGCGTTCCCCGGTCAAACGGCGGGATTTCAAAAAGTCCGAGCGGGCCGTTCCAGAGTATCGTCTTCGCTTTAGCGAGGATTTCCTTAAAGCTCGCGGCGGTTGCCGGCCCGATATCAAAACCGGACCAACCGTCGGGAATATCCGAGGTGACCAGCTGCGTCGGAGTCCCCTTTTCCATCTTTTGAGCGATCACGCGGTCCACAGGAAGGATGATCGGAACTCCTTTTGCTTTTGATTTGGCGAGCGCCTCGCGGGCGGCATCCACCCCGGCCGGATCGAACTTTGAATTTCCGATTCCGATTCCGAGAACTTTATAAAACGTGTAAGCCATGGCGCCGCCGACCAGAATCGTGTCCGCTTTTTCCAGAAGGTTGGCGATTAATTTTATTTTATCCGAAACCTTCGCGCCTCCCAGAATCGTCACAAAGGGGCGCTCGGGGCGCGTGATGGCTTTATCAAAATATTCAATCTCCCGGGCGAGAAGAAACCCGGCAACCGAGGGCAGATATTCGGTAATGCCGGCCGTCGAGGCGTGAGCCCGGTGCGCGGACCCAAAAGCATCGTTGACAAAAATATCGCCGAGGCCCGCCAGACGCTTGGAGAAATCAGGGTCGTTTTTTTCTTCTTCAGAATGAAAACGCAGGTTTTCGAGAAGCACCGCATCGCCCTCGCTAAGCGCCTTCACGCGAGTCTCGACTTCCGGACCGACACAATCTTTCAAAAGCTCCACGGGACGCCCGAGCAGTTCGGAAACACGCTTGGCGGCCGGCTTTAAACTTTGCTTGGGATCCGGGACGCCGTTGGGGCGGCCCAGATGCGCCATCAAAACCACTTTGGCTTTCTGGCCCATGCAATACCGAATCGTATCAAGCGATTTGACGATACGGGTGTCATCGGTAATGCGGCCGGTCTCATCAAGGGGAACGTTAAAATCCACGCGAATGAGCACGCGCTTAGAGCGGATATCCATCTCCTGAACGGTCATCTTATCCATAAATAGGCGTAATTCCTTAGGTTACAGATGTTAGAAAAAGACGAAGGGATATTATATCGATTTCGCGGGCCTTGT
>JAHFHI010000021.1 GCA_023246995.1 Candidatus Omnitrophota bacterium | reverse complement strand
CCCATGACGTGATGGAAGGCCGGCCTGTTTCCGAGTGCCTGGCTGAAAGCGGTCTCTTTCCGCCGCTTGTCGTGCGTATGGTGAGCACCGGAGAAAAAACCGGAAATCTCGAGGAAATGCTCGGGGAAATCAAGACGCACTATGAGCGCGAGATCCGCTACATGACGAAAATGATGACCGTCTTAATTGAGCCCATCCTGACGGTTTGTCTCGGGCTCATGATTCTGGTTTTCGCGTTGGGAGTTTTTCTGCCCATGTGGAATATCATGAAGCTTTTCCGCGGTGCGGGAAGCTGAAGAAAAAAGGAGGTGGCGGACAGCGCGGGGGCGGGGACCCCTTGAAACGCAGGTTTTGAGAATTTTTTAAAAATCAAAAAAGGAGAAGAACCATGAAAAGCAAAGAAAAAGGTTTTACCCTGATCGAGCTCGTGATGGTGATCGTGGTGCTCGGGATTCTTGGGGCCGTGGCCGCGCCGCAGTATGTCGACCTTCAAAGCGACGCGAAGATCGCCAATGAGAACGGTGTTTCCGGAGCGGTGCGTGCCGGGATCACGACTTATTTCATTGATCCGGCACGCGGAAACAAGACTTTTCCCGCGGCGCTGGATGCAGCTTCAAACGCGATTTGCTCGGTGACCAACTCGTGTTTTGATACGGTGCTTCCCGGCGGGATCCGCGATCAGTGGACCAAGGTCAGCGCGAGCACCTATCGCAGCCCGAGAAACGGAACGAACGTTTGGACCTATAGCTCCACAAACGGATCGTTTTCGAAAACCACGGCCTAAATTTTTGGCCGGGGTGGGTTGTGAAGGGAAGGTTGTGGCCTGAAGCTTACGGCGTTTCAGGCCACTCTGAAGAGCGCAATTCGTTTGAAGCTTGAATTGGGTTCGAGGGGTATTTTGTGGACTTCAAAGGATGCCCTGCCGTGAGATGGAAAATTTAAAGAGATAAAGTGAGGAGATGCGAAATGGGAAACACAAAAGAACGGGGTTTTACCCTGATCGAGCTCGTGATGGTGATCGTGGTGCTCGGGATTCTTGGGGCCGTGGCCGCGCCGCAGTATGTGGACCTTCAAAGCGACGCGAAAATCGCCAATGAAAACGGTGTTTCCGGAGCGGTACGGGCCGGGATCACGACCTATTTCATTGATCCGGCGCGCGGAAACAAGACTTTTCCCGCGAGCCTCGATGCCGCTTCGAACGCGATCTGTTCGGTGACGAACATCTGTTTTGCGACCGTGCTTCCGGGCGGGATTCGCGATCAGTGGACCAAGGTCAGCGCGAGCACCTATCGCAGCCCGAGAAACGGAACCAACGTTTGGACCTATAGCTCCACAAACGGATCGTTTTCCAAAACCACCGCCTGATTCTTTTCAAGCTTGGGCGGTTTTGTTGTGTCCGGCCTTGAGGGGCGGCCGTTAGGATCTCGGCCCTTTTATGGAAAGGCGAAGTCATTGTTATGCCCAGGAGTTGCAGTCTTTTTTTTGATGTAAAAAAAGGCTTCACGCTTATCGAGTTGATTGTGGTGCTTTCCGTGATCGGGTTTGTCACCGCCATGGCGGCTCCCGCTCTGCAGAATCTTCCCAACACCCGGGCGGTTTACGCGATCCGCAAGCTCCGCTCCGACGTCCGCTATATTCAGCTTCTTGCCATTCACTCCCAGACCCGCACTCGCGTAGTCTTTGACACCGGAGCCGATACCTACTCCCTTGAACGCGAAACTTCGCCGGGCACTTGGGCGGTCGTAACAAACCCCGCCACGACCGCGAGCTATCAGGAAACTTTCAACGCCGGCGATTACGAAGGCGTGGATCTCACGGCCGCGGTTTTTAACGCCACAAGCAGCGTCATTTTTAACACGCTCGGGGCGCCTTTTGACGGCGGCGGAACCGCCATCACCGAGCCGGCCTATGCCGAGCTGAACGTGCTTTACCGCCTCAACTTCAGGGCCGACACCGGGAAAGTTGACATCACCTGATGAGAAAAAGCCGCGGCTTTTCTTTGATTGAAATGATCATCGCGATTGTGATTCTTACGATCTCCATCGGAACGCTTCTCTGGGTTTCAGGCGATGTCTTCCGCCTGGCTACCACGCCGGAGATTCTTGACGCGAGCAGCCAGCTTGCCGAGCGCGAGCTTGAGCGCGTGCTCACGCTCCGCTTTTCGGATGTGGCAAACGAAGGCCCGACCAATTACACAGGCAGTTTCGCGGGATATTCCTATCAGATCACGGTGAGCGCCGTCCCGGGGACGATCGCGACCGACCCGGCAATGGCTAATTACAAACAAGTTCAGGTGAGTATCACGCACACAACCGCCGGAACGGTCAGTCTCCGGACAATCGTGACGAATACCTAAAAACCATGAAAAGACCCCGGCTTTCCAAAGGTTTTACGCTGATCGAAATGATCATGTCGCTTATCATTTTTATCATCATCGCGGAATTGGCCGGGCCTCTTCTTTCGATTGCCGTCGATTCCATCAGCTACCGCGTGGACCGCGTGGATCTTGAGGAATCCGGCAATCTGGGGCTTGCCCGCATGAGCCGCGAGATCCGGCGCCTGCGCAACAACCAGAGCGTGGTCTCGGCGACCGCGACGGAATTTGAATTTGTGGACCTGGACAATGTTCAGATCCGCTACCGCCTTGTGGGAAATTCACTCATGCGCCGGCAGGGGGCCGTCGAAAACGCGCTTGCCGATCAGGTCCAGGCCGGCGGGCTTGACTTTACCTATCTGGATGACGACGGCAATACCCTTGCCACCCCGACCGTGGGGCTCGGAACCAATACGAATATCCGGCGTGTGCAGGTTCAAATTATTTTTCAGAACGGAAATCATGTCATGACCCTTCAGACCCAGGTCATGCCGAGGAATGTGCGCCATGAAGCCGAAATGTTTGGCTAGAACCGGTTTCATAAGGGGTGGTAAAGTCCCGACACTTAGCAACCCTTGTGAAATTGGTTCTAGTAAAAATAACCGGGGGATGGTTTTGGTTGGGCTTGTGGCGGTCATGGTTTTTACCGCGCTTTTCGGGACTATCGGAGTCTCCTTTGTGGCAAGCGCGAATGGCTCCCAGAATAACGTCATTCAAGCCGCGCAGGCGCTTGCCATCGCGCAGGCCGGCGCCGAATGGTATCTTGAGCAGCTTCAAAACGACACGGACTGGACCAATGAGGTTGCCCAAAACCGAAGCTTTGCCGAGGGCGCGTTTGCTATTTCTCTTGTTTCCACGGCCGCGACCGAGGTGCGCTTTACCTCGACCGGGACGGTTACATCAAATCTTACCGGGATCAATATTCAGCGCGCGGTGACGCTCACGGCCCAGAAAATGCCATCCTCCTTTCGCTTCGCGCTTTTTCAAGGGGTGGACCCGGGCGCTAGTTTTACGCTTACGACCAATGTCAATCCAACGGTAGTTACCGGGGATGTCTGGTCCGCGGGCACGGTGGCGGTTAACGCTGGGAACTCCGTCACGCAGGGGACGGTTTATGTTCCCAACACCAAGGATGTGACAGGGCCGGGGAGTTACACCAAGAAACTGATCGACACGCCTTTTCCGGCCATGCCCGTGATCGTCACCACGCCCTATGTCAATCAAATCAACGGTTTCAATACAACGCTTGACGCTAATACTTCCACCACCGATCTAACCCTTTCAACCGGGACCTTCACCGTAAGCGGAACCATGAATTACCGGAACATTACGACAAACGGCAATGTCATCATTAACGGAAGCGGCACGCTTAACGCCAACGGGGATATGCTTCTGCACGGATCCAACGGTCTTGGCACCACGACTTCACTTGCGATCACGCCGACCGTCGGGGGATCGATCGCGTTTCTGGCCAACCGGAGCATTCTTCTGGGATCCAACAACAACAATCCGACCATTACGGTCGGGAGCGGGTGCACTTTTTATTCGAGGTCTTTGACCGCGACCGGCCAATTTCTTCAAATCCGGGGCAGCCGGACAAGCGTCACCAATGCTTTACTTTTAGGCCGTCGCCGGATCAGCGTTGAGACCGGAGCGGACGTCGCAAGCAGCACCCTTTTTGTGAGCTATCCCGGCAGCGCGACCAGCAATTTGCTGGATATCCGGGGAGGTTCGGGCGTGACCTCGGTGAGCGGCACGCTGATCAGTATTTCGGAGGCCAATCCGGCGATACGCGTTTCACTCGGAACCTCGGCCCGAAACGAGGTGAGCGTCAGCGGGCTTATTTATGCTTATACGGCCACGAACGGTTACTGCCAGCTTGACGATGCCACGATTCAGGGAAGCGTGGTCTGCAACCGTTTCAATAGCAACCGCATCCGCAATGTGGCGATTACCTATAACGCTTCGGTTCTGCCTTCTCCGCCGCCGCAGGGATTTGACGGCTTTGCCACCCAGAAAGAAAACAATTGGGACGGTTTTTAAACCTTCTCAATTTTTGAATCAACCTTCCGATAATTAATCTAGGCACAGGACGGAGAACGGGGAAGTACCCGTTCCCGCTACCCTCTAAAACTTCAAAGCATTCCAGAAAGGTTTTTGATCCATGGCATCCGAAAAATGGCTGCGCCGCGGGGAACTTGCGCGGGTTTTGGGCACCACCATGCCGACGGTCAAGTACTACACCGCGCTCGGGCTTTTTCCCGTTCATGCCAAGACCAGCCACGGCCAGCACCTTTATGACCCGGAAGCCATCCGTGAGCGTTTTTTCCGGATCAAGGAGCTCAAGGAGAAACGCCTGACCATTGAAGAAATCAAGGACCGGCTCAAGATCGAAACACTGATGCGGAATTCCTAAGCGCGGGAGAGATCATGAAAACCATTGCCATCGCCAATCAGAAGGGTGGATGCGGAAAAACAACCACGGCCGTCAATTTAAGCGCGTGCCTGGCCCAAAGGGGATACAAGGTGCTGCTTGTCGATCTTGACCCGCAGGCGCACGCGACCCTCGGGGTGGGAATCCAGCCCTACAAGCTCGAGGAATCGATCTATGACGTACTGGTCAAGCCCGAGCGCGCGGTGCAGGAAATCGTCCGGGCCACGGAAATCAAAAATCTCTGGATCGCGCCCTCTAACATCTTTCTTTCGGGAGCCGAGATTGAGCTTGTCAACCGCATGGGCCGGGAAAAGGTTCTGGAAGAAGTTTTCTCCCGCATGAACCCGGTTTATGATTTCGTGATCATGGACTGCGCCCCGTCTTTAAGCCTGCTCACGGTCAACGCGCTCAACTACACGCAAAAAGTGCTGATCCCCATTCAGGCGCATTACTATGCCATGGAGGGCATGAAACAGCTTTTTAACACGATTGAGGAAGTCCGCAAACGGTTGAACCCAAACCTGAAAATCCTTGGGATCCTGCTCACTATGCTTGACAGCCGGACCAATATCTGCCGTGAGGTTGCCTCCGGCGTGCGTGACTATTTCAAGGAAAAGGTCTTTCAATCGGCGATCCACATCAACGTGAAACTGACCGAGGCGCCGAGCGCGGGAAAACCCATCAATGTCTATGACCCCTGCTCCATCGGGGCCAAGGATTACCAGGACCTCGCAAGCGAGGTCCTTTACCGCGAACTCAAAATTCCGCTTCAACCGCCCTTAAACCAGGACACCGAGACCCATGACATTAAGGAAGAAGCCTACGGGGCTGTCTAAGAAAGTCCCGGCTATTTTTGAGGGGCTTCCGCACATCGGCGACGCTTTCGGCGCGGCCGCCTCGGGGCAATCAACTCCGAAACCGTTTTTTTCTCCTAAATCAAGGGGATCGGAGTCCGGGACTTCGGCTTACGCCAAAGTTTTCTTTGAGCTTGGCAACGGTTCGATCAAGATTCTCTGGCTGGAAAAATCCGCCGGACGGTGGCAGCACCGGAAATCCGCGCGCTTTGAGTTTGAAAGCACGCAGGCGGCCAAGACCCCGGTGCTGGAAACCGAAAAACTAAAAGGCTGGCTCTCGGAGCTGCGGCTTCCCGCGGGTTTTCAGTCGAGCGTGCTTTTCTCGACCGACGGATTTTTTGTGACTGAAATTGACAAGCCCGAGGTGCCGGCAAACGAACTTGAAAAAAGCATCCTTTGGGAGGTTGCCGAAAAACTTCCGTTCCCGGCCGAGGAGGCAAAAATCCTTCATGAAGTAAGAGGTAAAAAGGTTTTGGTCGCGGCGCTCGAAATCGCCCGCTGCCAGGCCGCGCTCTCGGTGTTTCATGAATGCGGTATATTCCCCGAGCTTGTGACGCTTTTGCCCTTTGCCTATGAGACGCTTGCCGAAGCCAAGCGGGGGGTCCTGCCGGTACGCAATATCGTTTTAATGAATATGGGCTCGCGCAAGACCTCTTTTATGATTTTTCTGGCCGGGCGCTATCATTCCATGCGCGAAAGCGCGGCCGGGGGGGAAGATATCACCCGGTCCATGATGGGCACGCTGGTCCTCGAAAATTCAAAAGTCGTGATTCAACATGCGGAAGCGCAGACGCTCAAAGAGGAGCTCGGGCTTCCCACCCAGGATTTGATGCCCGATCCGGAAGAGCCCAAGCTTTCGCAGTTGGCCGCGCGGGTCCGGCCGATTTTTGAGAAATGGGTCGGGGACCTGAAAAGCTCCATTCTCCAGTTTCAAAAGCAGGTGCCGGGGGCATCGGCCATCGAAGAAATCTGGCTCTCCGGCGGCGGGGCCTATTTAAAAGGCGCGGACGCTTACCTGGGCGCGCGAATGGGAATCCCCGTCCGGGTCATGGATACGGGGCCGCTTGAGCCCGGCATTGACCTTTCCACGGCCGCCCTTTCCGGCCTGGCTTACATGGAAAATTCAAAATTTAATTTTGCCGACGAGGAGGATCTCTGGCGGCCTAAGATGGCGAAGGCCGGCCGGTGGCTCAAGCGGGTTTCAGGGGGGATGGCGGTCGGTTTCGGGCTTATGGCCGCCGTAGGTTTCATGCGCTCGCTGGCGGCGTCCGGGGAACTTAAAATTGAAAAACAGCGTTTTGAGGCGGCCGCTTATTCGGTCCAGAAATTTCAGGAAATCCGGGATATCGCGGCCCAGACGGAGGCCGAAAAATCTCTTCTTTCAAGTGAGACCGAACCGAGACCGCGGCTCGGCGCTGTTCTAAGGGAATTAAGCGTGCTCGTGCCGGGGCCTATGGCTTTCACGCGCATGAGTTTTACGCGCAGTCCCAAAGCCGCGGCGGAGTTTTCCGGCCAGCTTGATCCCGGGCGCAGCTCCCCGGATCTGGTTTTATCAAGTTTCCTTGAAAAGCTTAATCAGTCGCCGTTTTTTGTGGGTTCGTCACTCGAGTCCCGGGCCCGGCCCAAAGAGGGGCAAAGCAGTGTGGAGTTTTTAATCAAAACCCAAATGGTGGTTCCCGTTGAACCCTGAACGCTTCCGGGGATTTCTAAAGCTTGCCTTGAAGACAGGCGTTCTTTTATGGGTCTGTATTTTTTTTACCGTACTGGTTCTGGGGCTTGCTTTGACCGGTCTTCAGGTGCGCTCGATTGCCTCAACACACGCCGAGGCCGAAGGTTTGAAAGCCCAAACGGATGAAGCCGAGGCCGCGCAAAAGAGCATGGGGGACATGGACGCTTTCTTGAAGGAACAGCGCGAAGATTTCGAAAAAACCAAAGGGCTTCTTTTGAAAGCCGGAGAACAGCCCAAAGTGATTTCATTCCTCACCCGTACGATGCAGACGCTCGGGGTTTCGATTCAGGATATCCGCCCGGCGGGAATCAAGACCGCGGAGGCTGACAGACCCGCTGCGGCCGCGCCTCCGCCGGAGGAAGGGCCTAAAAAACTCGCGCCCGTGCTCTTCGAACTTCAACTTGAAAGCCGTTATGAAGCGCTCGGGCTTTTCTTTGAAAAACTTGAAAACGCGCCCGTCTACCTCACGGTTGAGGATTTTGTTTTTGAACCCAAAGAAGCCAGCCCAGCATTTTTAAGCGCCCGCATGACGCTCGCGGCTTACGAGCGCAAGGAGGCTTAAATGGCGGCCGGCCTTCGGAACGAGAAGAAAAGAATGTATCTCTGGGGGGTCATCATTGTGGCGGGACTGATCACGCTTCTTCTGCAGCGCAGCCGTCAGGGAGCTCTTCCCGAAACCCCGGCCGTGGTGGAATCCGGGCCGGCGGTTCAGCAGGTCTCGGCGCTTGTCCAGGCCAAGCGGCTTGCCCAAAAAGAGAAGTTGAAGCAGCCCTGGGGCCGAAGCCCCTTTGCATCTTCGGAGGCTGACGCCCCCGGTCTGCCGGCAGATCTTCCCGGCGGGGAGGAGTTTGAAAATTTTTCGCTCACGGGTATTTTTTCGCGCCAGGGGCGGCGTATTGCCATTATCAACCATTTTCTTGTGCGGGAAGGCGACAGGGTCGGCGAGGCCGAGGTCCTGCGGATCGAGGCCCGGCGCGTAGTCTTGAAAAAAGCAAACGATGTCATGATTCTAAAGCTGGAGGGCGCGTGAAAACCTTAAAAATTATGACCTGTTATTTAATGCTGGCCTCGCTTGTTCCCGGGCCGGTTTTCGCGGCGGATGACTTGACGAAGTCTTCTCTCGATGCCGGGGACGACAAGACGACCGAGCTCGTGTTTAACAATGCCGAAATCCGGGACGTGCTCCAGCTGATTGCCGATGAGTTTGATCTCAATATCGTGATGAGCGATGACGTGACCGGCACGCTTAGCGTGCGTTTGAAAGGGGCTTCGCTTAGCAATACGCTGGATGCCCTTCTTCTTTCCCGGGGGTATGATTATGAACTGCGGGACAACATCATCCGGGTGGCTTCGGCCGATATCATCAAAGCCGAACGCGAGCAGCGGGTTTCCAAGCAGGAGCAGGAAGGACTTGTAAGCGAAGTGATTGTTTTAAGCTATTTGGATGCCTACGATCTTGAGCCCACGATAAGGGCCATGCTGACAAGCCGGGGATCGGTGAGCGTGCTTGCAAGGCGGGCCTATCATGGATTTCAGTTTGGCGCGCAAACTTCCGGAGGAGGGCAGGGCGGGGGTTCGAGTTCAAGCTCCTCCGGAGGAGGCGGGGCGGCATCGGCCCTGGCAAGCGCGCTTGGCGGCTCAAGCGGCTCGGGCGGAGGCGGCTCAAGCGCATCGTCCGGGACCGGCGGTTTAGTGGGGAGCCGGGGCGCCGAAGCCCCGCGCTCCAATACGCTCATGCTGACCGATGTTCGCACCCAGATCGATAAAATTAAAGCCATGATCGCGCGCGTGGATATTTCCCCGCGCCAGATCTTAATCGACGCCATTGTCCTCGAGGTCGACAATGACTCTCTGGAGGATATCGGTTTTGACGTGACCAACACGAACTCTCTAGCAACCCGTGGAAAAACCAACACGCTTGTCCTCGATACCAACTCCGCGGAGTCGAACTCGGATGTCAACTCGGGAATCTTTTCCAATGACTTCCCGACCTCGACGGATGCCGGGATTCACGCATTTTTCCAGCGTCTGAACGGAGAGGATTTCGAACTCATTCTCCACGCGCTGCTTCAAAATGAGCGCACCAAGACGCTTTCTTCGCCGCGCATTCTGACCATTGAAAACCAGGAGGCCACGATCCTGGTTGGGGAACAGTTTCCTATTTTTGAGGCCAATGTGACCGATCAGGGGACCACCACCGAAACGCTATCTTACTATCAGCCGGTCGGCGTCAGCCTGCAGGTGATCGCGCAGGTGACTCCCACGGAGGAAATCAGCATGATCCTTCACCCGTCGGTCACCTCGGTGGGGGCTTTTGTGGTCGGCACGACGGGCCTGCGCCAGCCGAGGATCAATATCCGCGAAGCCGACACCCGCGTTCTGGTTCAGAACGGCGAGACCCTTGCCATCGGAGGCCTTCTGGAGGATATCGAAGACGAAAAATTTTTCCGGGTCCCGTTTTTAAACCGCCTTCCGTTTCTCGGGAATTTTTTTACGCGCCGCCAGGTGGATATCGACCAGCGCAACCTGCTTATTTTTATT
>JAHFHI010000020.1 GCA_023246995.1 Candidatus Omnitrophota bacterium | reverse complement strand
ACGGCCCCAAAGGGATCGGTGCGCTTTATGTGCGGGAGGGCGCGCCGTTTGTTCCCCTGATTTTTGGGGGGATGCAAGAACGAGGCCGCCGAGCGGGAACAGAAAACGTCGCGGGGATCGCCGGCTTCGCCGCCGCCGCGGATCAGGCGAAAAATCAGCTTAAGTCGGAGCGTGAGCGCCTTAGCGTTTTGCGGAATGATTTCGAATCGCGGACGCTCGCGGAGATTCCGGGAGTGTCAATCACCGGCGGGAACGGGCCCCGCCTTTGCAACACAAGCCATATGATTTTTGAGGGGCTTTCAGCCGAGACGATTTTGATCCGCCTCGATCAGAAAGGAATTTTTGCCTCGAACGGGTCGGCGTGCATGAGCGGATCGGGGGAGCCTTCCAAGGTGCTCCTGGCCATGGGATATTCCGAGGCTGAAGCCCGTGCCGGGGTACGCTTCAGCTTCGGACGATATACGACGCCGGAGGAAATCGACTATTTGCTTGAGGCCTTGCGCGAAATTGTGAACGGACTTAGAAAAGGCGAATTAGCCGAGAGCGCCGGGCCTGAGGCCGGACGAAATTAAAAGGAGAAGGGGCGACATGGAAATTACGAAAGAACAGGTTTTGGAAGCCTTGAAAGAGGTGAAGGATCCGGAGCTTAAGCGAGACATTGTCTCGCTTGGCATGCTTCGGAATGTCGATATTCAGGGCGGGAAAGTTGCGATTCATCTTTCGCTTACCACGCCTTCGGCGAAGGTGCATGAAGAGATTCGGCGGGCCGTCAGCGAAAAAGTGAGCCGGCTCTGGCCTTCGGCCGAGGTCCAAGTCGAAATTGCCGTGGCGGCCAAAAGTCCGGGTGCGGGGCTGCCGAAGTCCGCCATCCCGGGTATCCGGCATGTCATTGCCATCGCAAGCGGCAAGGGCGGCGTCGGCAAAACAACCGTGGCCGTCAATCTGGCCCTCGCGCTCGTCAAACTCGGCTACAAGGTTGGGCTCATGGACGTGGACATCTACGGTCCCAATGTGCCGCTCATGCTCGGGATCAGTCACGAGGTCCGGCCGTCCGTTTCCGAAGAGGATAAGCTTATCCCAATCGAAGCTAAGGGGCTGCGCATGATTTCCATGGGCGTGCTCGTGCCTCCCGACCAGCCGATGGTCTGGAGAGGGCCCATGCTGCACAGCGCGGTGACCCAATTTCTTCAAAAGGTGGTTTGGGGAGAGCTCGATTTCCTTTTGGCCGACCTTCCGCCCGGAACCGGGGATGTCCAGCTCTCGCTCGTTCAATCGGTTCCTTTAAGCGGGGCCGTCATCGTGACCACGCCGCAGGAAGTCGCGCTCCTCGATGTCCGCAAAGGGATCGCCATGTTTCGCAAGACCCAGGTCCCGATTTTGGGCGTGATCGAAAATATGAGCGGTGAAATTTTTGGCTCCGGCGGAGGCGAACAGGCGGCCCGGGATTGCCAGGCGCCTTTTCTCGGCCGGATCGGGCTCGACGCGCGGATTCGCCAGGGCGGGGACGCCGGAAATCCGATTCTCCTGTCAGCTCCGGAAGCTCCGGCGGCCGAGGGTTTTATGCAGGCGGCCCGTGAACTCGCGGCGCTTGCCGACCAAGGCGCGAATCTTTCCTACGGGGTTTCCCGATGAATCAAAATATCGGGGTCCCGAAGATGAGCGAAAACCAGCGTCTCGAAACCCTTGTGCGCGAACTCCTGACGAGCTTGGGCGAAGACCCCGCAAGGCAGGGGCTTGTCAAAACTCCGAAGCGGGTCAGCGCGTCTCTTAAATATCTTACTCAAGGGTACCGTCAGGATATTAAAAGAATTCTAAATAACGCCATTTTTGACGAGCCCTATGACGAGATGGTGGTCGTCAAGGACATCGAAGTTTTTTCCCTGTGCGAGCATCATATGCTCCCTTTTTACGGAAAAGCGCATGTCGCCTACATTCCCAATGGAAAAATCATCGGGCTTAGCAAAATTCCCCGGGTGGTGGAGGTTTTTGCCAAGCGCCTTCAAGTTCAGGAGCGTTTGACCATCCAGATCGCCGACTGCCTTATGGAAGCGCTCGCGCCGCGAGGCGTGGGCGTGGTGATCGAAGCCCTGCACCTCTGCATGGCCATGCGGGGTGTGGAGAAGAAAAGCGCTTATACGCTCACAAGCGCGATGCTTGGGAGTTTCAGAAATTCAGAGCGTGTCAGAGCGGAATTTTTGAGCCTGATCGGCCAGAGACGCTAAAGCGCGGGGATTTTTAATCCCGGGCGGGGGATTTGGGGATAAGCTTTTCGAGCTCGCTTACCCGTTCGCGGAGTTTGCGGATGTCGTCCAGCATTTCCGCTGACCGGAGCTGGGCCGCGATCTGGCGGCGCGCTTCCTGATAAGGCCTTGCCGGTTGTCCGAACACAATCTGCTTGGCCGGAACTTTTTTGCCGCTTGGAAATCCCGATCCCGCGCCGACCATGGTCCAGTCTCCGATTTCCACGTGATCGCCAAGGCCGGCTTTGCCGCCCAGGGTGACGTGGGCGCCCACTTTAGAGCTTCCGGAAACGCCGCTTTGCGCGGAAATGACGGTGTGGGGCCCGATGGTCACGTTGTGCGCGATTTGAACCTGGTTGTCGATCTTGGCCCCGCGGCAGATCACGGTCGAGCCGATGGTCGCCCGGTCCACGGTGACGCAAGCGCCGAGCTCGGCGTCGTCTTCAATCACGACATTTCCGACCTGGGGGATTTTTTCCTGGCGTTCGGCGGTCGCGACGTAGCCGAAACCGTCCGCGCCGATCACGGATCCGGCATGAATCGTGACATTCGACCCGATCCGGCAGTCTTCATAAATCACGACGCCCGGATGTAGCACCGTATTTTTCCCGATATGGACCCGAGGGCCCACATAGGCATGGCTTAAAATAGCGGCGCCGTCGCCGACTTCGGCCAGATCTGAAATCACGGCAAAAGGGCCCACGGTGACGCCGCGGCCGAGCCGTGCGGTTTTGGCAATCGAGGCGGTCTCCGAGAGGACTCCGCTGAAAGGCGCGCGGGGGAAGAACACCTCGAGCAATTTGGCCCAGGCGAGTTTTGGGTCGCGGACCTGAATGATGGGTTTGGAGGAATTCTGAATCTGCGCGGGCACAAGCACGCATCCGATTTCGGAAGCTTCCAGGGCCCGGAGGGTCTTTTCATCCTGCGCGAAAGTGACGCATCCGGGGGCCGGATTTTCTTTGTTGGTGATGCCCGAGATGAGGGTCTGGGGATCGCCCGTGACTTTTCCCTGGACCCGTTCGGCTAATTCTTGTACAGTTTTTTGCATGGAAAGCCGAGTATAACAATGGCCTTCTGGAATGTCAACGCAGCCCCCGGCATTGGGGGGCGAATCCGGAGCCAGGACAAACCCATGAATTCCCGCACCCGATCGTGGCACGGCTTTTTGAGACTTGCCGGGGTGATTTTCCCCGCGCTTTTTCTGTCCGGATGCTTTGAAACCCGCTTTGATTTCACCACACGGATCCGCGCGGATGGGAAAGTTTTCAGGCAATCCGTGATCGAGGGGCCGGGCGCAGACCTTTTCAAGATTCCTCAAGACCCCAAGTGGCAGGTAAAATCTTCCCAAACCACGGGCGGGGGTTCCGTTCTTCGCGAAGTCATCTATCGCCATGAGCTTTCCGGGACCTTTGAAGCGGGAAGCGAAATTCCCTCCGACTATGAATTCAACAACAAGCGTGAATGGACGGAAGAAGACAAGCGGAGGCTTGAGGCTGCGGGCATCGCCGCGCCCTACGAGGAAAATCTTTTTTCGCGTAACCGGGTCCGTGTGAGCCGGATGGAGGGCTGGTTTACGGTGACCACCCTTTATGAAGAAGTCTTTGAAAACAAAGGCATTATGGAACTCCTCCTGCTTGATCTCAAAGAGGAGATCCGCAAGCAATACGAGCGCGAAGGGGCGCCTCTGGGGGAGCCGGAGCTTCAGGAAATCGCCCGCCTAAGGCTCGAAGATGAGATCCTGCCGCAGATTCATTTTAAAAACCAGGTTGAGATGCCGGGGAAAATTACCGCGGGCAATGGCTCCGGAGCGGGGCGCTCTGCCATGAGCTGGGAATTCAGCCTCAAAGATTTTCAGAACAATTACGGCTCTTATACCCTTGAGGTATCCAGCCGAGCCTTAAAAACGCCGGTATTGGGGCTTCTGGCCGGCGGATGTGCGGCTGCCGGCGCGGTGCTGTTCTTTTTGATCCTCGGTTTTCTGCGCCCGAATCCTAAAAAGCCGGGTCCCCGCCGTCGACCCTGAAAAACTTTAGCCCGGCAGGCTTCGTAAGGCTCGCGTTCTAAAAATCTTCTCGCGCCCCCACGGGAAAGTTTGCGTTGAGGCAGATATCGTTCCAGCCGGGTCTTATCGCCTTATCTTTGCTTTCTCTCCCAAGGACGAGAAGGAGTTCCTGAAATAAAAGTCCGGAACTCAAGTTAGTTTTCAGAAATTTGCCCGGGTGCCGGGATAGACTTCTAAAGATCCGCTTGCGGGAAATGATCTTTGAGGCGGGCTTTTTCCATGAGCTGCATGTGCCATCCCGAAAGCGCTTCAAATTCCGCTTGGGCCAGGTACTGGGCACGGTATTTGTCATGAAGCTCTTCAGTCCAAGCCGATTCATCCGCGGGGTAGGATTCCAGAACCTGAAGAATGCAGAAGCCGCCCGCGATTTCGAAGACTCCGGAAAAGGATCCGGGTTCGAGCGCTGCCAGCTCGCGGACAAAGTCCGCGGCGAGGTTCCATCGTTCACGCAAATGAGCGGCCGTCACGACTCCGGTCGTTTCGACCCCAACCCCGCGCGCGCGAATTTCATTTTCCCAGTCTTGAGCGTTTTGGATTTTTGAGCGCAGCTCCGAGGCCTCTTCGTGGATCTCAAGACGGACCATGGCGACATTCAGGCGTTTGAAATTTTCGAGAAAGGCATCCCGCAGCTTTTTTTCGTCCGGCTCGGCAGGCTTCAATTCAGCCCGGATCAGGACAACGAGTTTCTGGATACGAAGCATTTCCCGGACTTTTTCTTCAAACCCCCGCGCTTCCTCTCCCACGGCCTGACGGAGCCAGGTTTTGTATTGATCGGGGGACGCGGGATCTATTTTTTGACTTTCAAGCAGCCTCCGGACCTCGGCCAGCACTTCCTGGTCGGTGACGGAGACCTTCCTGCGCTTGGCTTCCCGGTCGAGAATCAGGTTTTCCCAGGCGCGGCTGCGCAAGACAACCGGATCCGAAGCCGGATCCGCTCCCGCTGGGGAAAAAATCCGGGCCATCCGCTGGAAACGCTCGAACTCTTGAAAGGAAACGGCGGCGCCGAAAACTTCGCCCGCAATCCGGCCTTCCTTACGGAATTGGACGCCTACACTGAAACCACCCCACAGAAGAAAGACCAGAATCACGGTCCAGATAATGGCTTTGGTATTTTTTCTTAAGGCCTTGAGCATGCGCGGATTATACCCTGCCGGGAGCGGGGCGCAAAAAGTTTTTAAGCCGGAGTTTTGTGCGGCGCCCCGGCGGAGGCTATACTCGTACTGGAATAAAGGGTGGGGAAAAAAAGGAACCGGCCGAAATTATAAAGAAGAGGGGCGCGCATGAAAAAACGGGAAAATCCGGCTTGGGACGCAAAAGGTTTTACGCTGATCGAGATCCTCCTGGTGGTGGTGATTATCGGCATCTTAGTTTCGGTGGCGGCGCCAAGACTGGCTGGCCGGTCAGAACAGGCGCGCCGGCAGGCGGCCAAAGCGGATATTGAAGGCGGGATTGCCACAGCGCTTGATATGTATGAAGTCGATCTGGGGGCCTATCCGGTGCGTCTCGAGGACTTGATGAAAGACCCCGGAGATTCCGGGGAATGGCGGGGGCCGTACCTCAAAAAAGGCTTCCCCAAAGATCCCTGGGGCAGCCCGTACCTCTACCGTTTTCCCGGAGCCCAAAATGCGTCAGGGTATGACCTCTCTTCGCCCGGCCCGGACCGGCGCGAAGGCACGGGCGATGACATTGCCAACTGGAGCCGCGGCTAAGCGGGCAGCGATGGCGAAAAAAATTCTCATTATCGACGACGAGGTGGATCTGGCCTTGCTTCTGAAGGAGTTTCTTGAAACCCTGGGCTACGAAGTCTTTCTGGCCGGCACGGCCGCAAACGGTCTCGAGATTTTGAAAAAAGAAGAACCGGATCTTGTTTTCCAGGATATCGTGATGCCGAAAGTCGACGGGCTTGAGTCCCTCCAACAGCTTAAATCCGCGCGGCCGCAAAGCATCGTGATCGTCATGAGCGGCCTGCGGGACGCCGAGCTTGCGAGGAAGGCCATCGGGTTCGGCGCCTACGATTTCCTCTTAAAACCCCTCGATTTGCAGCAGCTCCAGAACAATATTCTCTCCAGGATCTTTCCGGCCTGAAAATTATTTTTCCGGGTTAGGGCGGGGTTGACAAGCCCATTTCGCGTTAGTATGATACGCCAAATGGTAACCTCTTCATCCTCAAAAAACTCAGAAAATCCCGTTAGCATAATCCCGCGGCGTATGCGGATGTGCCCGAAAAAAGTTTTTCTTCCCGCCGCTTTAAGCTTCAAGGAGTCCGATCATGGCTGAATTTATCGGCAGAGACCGCAAAGCCCGCCGCGCCTACGGCTTTGATGAAATCGCGCTTGTTCCGGGGGAGGTCACGATCAATCCCGATGAGGTGGATATTTCCCTTAAGCTCGGGGACCGGGTTTTTGACATTCCATTCCTCGCTTCGGCCATGGACGGGGTGGTGGACCCCCGGTTCGCGATCGCGATGGGGAAATTGGGCGGTCTTGCGGTTTTAAACCTCGAGGGCATTTATACCCGCTATGAAGACTACGAATCGGTCCTGGCGGATATCGTAAAATCGACGCCGGAAGAAGCCACGATGCTTGTTCAGAGGCTTTACGTCGAGCCCGTCAAGGAGAAGCTTGTGGCCAAGCGGGTTTATGAAATCAAAAAGGCCAAGGTGCCCTGCGCGGTCAGTTCGATTCCGCAAAAAGCCGAAAAATACGGCAAGATCTGTCAGGAGGCCGGAGCCGATATCTTCGTGGTGCAATCCACCGTCACGACCGTAAAGCATATTTCAAAATCCTACAAAGTGGTCGACTTTAAAAAATTCTGCAAGGAAATGGAGATTCCGGTCATTCTCGGCAACTGCGTGACCTACAAGGTCGCGCTCGAACTTGCCGAAACCGGCTGCGCCGGCCTTTTAGTCGGGATCGGGCCGGGTTCGGCCTGCACGACCCGGGGGGTGCTCGGGCTCGGCGTGCCGCAGGTGACGGCCATTGCCGACTGTGCGGCCGCGCGGGAAGTTTATTTTAAAAAGACCGAACGGTATGTCGCCATCATCGGCGACGGAGGCATGTCCACGGGCGGGGATATTTGTAAGGCCTTTGCATGCGGCGCGGACGCGGTGATGGTCGGCTCGGCCTTTGCCCGTACCACGCAAGCCCCCGGCAAAGGATTTCACTGGGGGATGGCCACGCCCCACGCGAATCTCCCGCGCGGCACGCGTATCCGAGTCGGGACGAGCGGGACGCTTGAGGAAATCCTCTTTGGCCCGGCCAAGCTTGACGACGGCACCCAGAATCTGGTGGGCGCGCTAAGAACCTGCATGGGCAACGTCGGCGCGCGTGACATCCGCGAGCTCCAAATGGCCGAGCTTGTGATCGCGCCCGCGATCCGGACCGAGGGCAAGCTTTTTCAGTCCGCCCAGCGGGTCGGAATGGGCAAGTAGTTCTTTCGATCTCCCGAAAAATCCGGGCCCTTGTCATAACGGCGGTGCATGATGAATGAAACCCTGATCATCCTTGATTTCGGATCCCAGTACACGCAGCTCATCGCCCGGCGTGTCCGGGAGCAGAAGGTCTATTGCAAGATCCTTCCCTATCATACGCCGCTTGAAAAAATTCTCGAAGAAAACCCCAAGGGGATTATTTTTTCGGGTTCCCCGGCCAATGTCTACCATGCCAAGGCGCCGTTTCCGGACCTGAAGATTTTTAAGGCCGGTCTTCCCATTCTCGGAATCTGCTACGGGCTTCAGCTGATCGCCCATGTTTTTAAAGGCAAGGTCCATCGGTCGGAAAAAAGGGAATACGGTTTCGCCGAAGTCACGATTGACCGCGCCGAAGATTTTTTTACCGGACTTCCGAAGAAGCTCGTCTGCTGGATGAGCCACGGCGATAAACTTGACAGGATTCCGGCCGGGTTTCATGTGCTGGGGCATACCGAGAACGCCCCGGTCGCGGCGATTGCCGACCCCAAGCGCCGGATCTACGGCGTGCAGTTTCATCCGGAGGTGGTGCACACCGCGCAAGGCTCCGAGATCCTCGGAAATTTTCTTTTCCGGGTTTGCGCCTTTAAAGGCGACTGGACCCCGGCCTCTTTTATCGGCGAAAGTATTGCCAAGATTCGCCGCCAGGCCGGAGGCGCCAAGGTCGTGCTCGGCCTTTCCGGCGGGGTGGACTCTTCGGTCGCCGCGCTTTTGCTTCACCGGGCCCTCGGAAAAAACCTGACCTGTATTTTTGTCGACAACGGACTTCTGCGCTTGGGCGAGGCCGAGCAGGTGCGTAATACGTTTCTGGACCATTTCAAAATGAACCTCCGCTTCGCCGACGCGCGCCGGTTTTTTCTGCGAGAGCTTAAGGGCGTCACGGACCCGGAAAAAAAACGCAAGATCATCGGCCGGGTTTTTATCGAAGTTTTTGAAAAGGAAGCAAAAAAAATCGGACCGGTGGATTTTCTGGCCCAGGGAACGCTCTATCCCGACGTGATCGAATCGGTCTCCGTCCACGGCGGCCCGACCAGCACGATTAAAAGCCACCACAACGTCGGGGGGCTTCCCTCACGGATGAAGTTTAAATTAATAGAACCCCTGCGCGAGCTTTTTAAAGACGAGGTGCGGGAAGTCGGCAGTGTCCTCGGCCTTTCCGAGGATTTAATCCAGCGCCATCCCTTTCCCGGGCCGGGCCTCGCGATCCGCGTGCTCGGGGAAATCACCGAAGAGCGTCTTGACGTACTGCGCCGCGCCGACTGGATTTTTATCGATGAAATCAAGAGGGCCGGGCTTTACCGAAAAATCTGGCAGGCCTTTGCCGTTTTGCTTCCGGTCCGGAGCGTCGGGGTGATGGGCGATGAGCGCACGTATGAAAATGTGGCCGTGGTCCGGGCCGTGACGTCCCAGGACGGCATGACTGCGGATTGGGCGCGGCTGCCGGAGGATCTCCTGGCCCGGGTGTCGAACCGCATCATCAACGAGGTCCGCGGCATCAACCGCGTCTGTTACGACATTTCAAGCAAACCTCCGGCCACCATTGAGTGGGAATGAGCCGCGCCGATTTCGTCCACTTGCATTGCCATACCCAGTTCAGCCTGCTTGACGCCGCTTCCAAGATAAGCCAGCTCATCCATCGCGCCGTGGAGCTGCGCTTTCCGGCGCTGGCCATGACCGATCACGGGAATCTTTTCGGAGCTATCGAATTTTATTCCCAGGCCATGAAACAGGGTATCAAGCCCATTCTCGGGATGGAGGCCTATATCGCCCCCGGCTCGCGTTTTGAAAAGCAGGCCCACGGTATCAAGGAAGCCTCGTTTCATGTCACCCTGCTTGCCCGCAACGAAAAGGGCTATAAAAACCTGATGAAACTGACCAGCATCGGGTACCTGGAAGGTTTTTATTACCGGCCGAGGATCGATAAGGAAGTCCTGGCCGAACACTCGGAGGGTTTGATCGCCTTAAGCGGCTGCTTGAAAGGGGAAGTGCCTTATTACGTGCGAAACGGCCAGATGGAAGAAGCGCGCCGCGCCCTGAAGGAGTATCTCGATATTTTCGGAACCGAGAATTTTTATTTCGAGATCATGGATCAGGGCCTTGAGCCCCAGCGCAGGATCATGGCCGAGTATCAGCCGCTCGGCAAGGAATACGGGGTAAAGCTGGTGGCCACCAACGACGCCCATTACATTCACCGCCAC
>JAHFHI010000249.1 GCA_023246995.1 Candidatus Omnitrophota bacterium | reverse complement strand
AGATGGTAGCGCTCGTGACCTCGGAGTATCCGGCTTTGAGCTTCCGGGGACTGCTCAAAGTCTCCCAGCAGGCCGTGACGTTTTTGATGGCGGCGGACCTTTTCGGGGAAGCCTCGGCGATGGGGCGGTTTCGACGTGTGTTTTTAGCGGTTGCGGCTGTTACGGCGGCCAATGCCTTTTATCAATACGCTTTCGGAAGGGATTTGATCCGAGGTTTTCATGCCATTGCTGCTTCGGCAGGCTGGCGTATTACGGGGTCCTTTAAAAACTATGGGATTCTGGGCTCGTATCTGATTTTGACTCTTCCCGTAATTGGGGTTCATGCCATGAACAGTAAGTCCCGCAAGACGGCTTTCGGGCTTTGGGCGCTTCTGGGCGCGGGTCTCGTCCTGCTTTTTCTGACGCGTTCCCGGGGCGCGATGCTTGCGGCCGGGCTAGGGACCCTTACAGCCCTTTTTTTGATGCGGCGCTTTGCGATTCTGGGGGGGCTTGCACTGTGTCTGGCCGCCGGAGCCTTTCTTTTGCCCCGTGCGATGGTTATCCATCTGGACGCCGATAATAAGGAGCAATCGTTGGTGGAGCGGTACTATCTATGGGACCGCGCGGTTCACGTGATCCGTGCTAAACCTTTCACCGGGACCGGGCCGAATACCTATGCCAAATCCCATGAAAAGTATGACACGACGCGGAACTGGCGCGTGAGAAATTATTACGCGCATAACGGCTATCTTCAAATGGCCGCGGAATCGGGCATTCCGGGTTTAGCCGCTTTTCTTTATTTTTTACTGTGCTGGTTTGCTTCTCTATGGCCGGCATGGAAATCTCGGCGCGTGCCGGAGGCCGGGATTCAAATCGGCTGGATGATGGGAGGGATGAATTTTTTGATCATGTCCATGATCGACACTCTTTTGCATAATGCGACTCCCGCCACGGCCTTTTGGTTTGTCCTGGGTCTCGGCGCGGCTTCGCTCCGGGGTTATCCCGTCCGGATGCTCCCATCCGAGGACCCAAGGAGCGTGAGCGCGTGAACATTCTCGGGCTTTCCGCTTTTTATCATGATTCCGCAGCCTGTCTTGTCCGTGACGGAGAAATTATCGCCGCGGCCCAGGAAGAGCGGTTCACCCGCAAAAAACACGACGCCGCCTTCCCGGAAAAGGCCGTTCAGTACTGCCTGCGCGCGGCCGGCATCACTAGCCGGGACCTTAACATTGTCGTCTTCTATGAAAAACCGTTTCTAAAATTCGAACGCATTCTTGAAACCTACATCACCTATGCCCCCTGCGGTATTCGATCTTTTATCAAAGCCATGCCGCTTTGGATGAAGCAGAAACTCTGGATTCGCGACCTTATCGAAGAGAAGCTTGAGTTCAAGGGAAAGGTGCTTTTTACCGAACATCACGAGTCCCATGCCGCCTCGGCTTTCTTTCCGTCTCCCTATGCGGATGCGGCGGTGATCACGGCCGACGGAGTGGGGGAATGGGCCACATCAAGCATCAGTGTCGGAGAAGGAAACAAAATCAAGCTTTTACGCGAAATCCGCTTTCCTCACTCGATCGGCCTTCTTTATTCGGCCTTTACCTATTACGCGGGTTTTAAGGTGAATTCCGGAGAGTACAAGCTGATGGGGCTTGCGCCTTACGGGGAACCCAAATACCGAGACCGCATTATGCGGGAGCTTGTGGATCTCAAGGCGGACGGTTCTTTTCGCTTGAATCCCCGCTATTTCGATTTCGCGGCGGGCTTGCGAATGATTAACGGCAATTTCGAAAAGCTTTTCGGCCGTCCGGCGCGCCGGCCCGAGTCAAAACTCACGCAGGAGGATATGGACATTGCCCGCTCCATTCAGGATGTCACCGAAGAAGTCATGCTGGCCATGGCCCGCCATGCCTATCAAGTGACGGGGAAAAAATATTTATGTTTGGCCGGCGGCGTGGCCCTTAACTGCGTGGCCAACGGCCGGATTCTCCGGGAGGGGCCTTTTGACGGGGTTTGGATCCAGCCGGCCGCGGGAGACGCGGGCGGGGCCCTCGGCGCCGCGCTTTTTGCCTGGCATCAGTATCTTGAAAATCCAAGAACCGCGCGCGGGGGCGAGGAAGACAGTATGAAGGGCTCGTATCTGGGGCCGGTTTATAGTGATGCCGAAATTTGCTCGTTTCTGGAAAAAGCGGAAATTCCGGCGCTCCGCCTTGACGACGATGCGCTGGTCGAGCGCGTCAGCGCTCTTATGGCCGAAGAAAAGGTGATCGGGTGGTTTCAGGGTCGAATGGAATTCGGCCCGCGAGCTCTCGGCGCGCGGTCCATCATCGGAGACGCAAGGTCCGCGGCCATGCAGGAGACCATGAATCTGAAGATTAAATTCCGCGAGAGTTTTCGCCCCTTTGCCCCGGCGGTCCTCCGGGAAAAGGTGCGCGATTATTTTGAGCTTTCCTGCGCCAGTCCTTACATGCTTCTTGTGGCGCCCGTCCAAAAGGAAATCCGCCTGCCGGTTCCGGAAAAGTCCGGGGAGCTTTTCGGTCTCAAACGTTTGAATCAGCTCCGATCCACCATTCCTGCCGTCACGCATGTGGATTATTCAGCCAGAGTCCAGACCGTGGCCCCCGACGGACAGCCGCTTTTTTACCGCCTTCTTAAAGATTTTGATACCCGGTACCAGTGCGCGGTGATCGTTAACACGTCCTTTAACGTTCGCGGGGAACCGCTCGTTTGCAGCCCGGAAGATGCTTATCGCTGTTTTATGAGAACGAATATGGACTATCTGGTTCTCGGAAATTACTTGATCGAGAAAAAAGAGCAGAAGCCGCTTGATAAAGACATCAACTGGCTCAAAGAATTCGAGCTGGATTAAATGCCATGAATCTCTGGACTGAAATTCGGGACATTAAAAGCGGAAAAAAGGAGCTTCGTGAATTCGGCATGGTCATGGCCCTTTTCTTCGCGATCCTCGGGGGGCTCGCCCTGTGGAGGCATAAAGAGCCATGGGCTTGGTTTTTGATCGCCGCCCCCGTTGGCGTTTTTGCATTTCTTAAACCCGAAGCCTTAAAGATCCCGCAGCGGGTATGGATGACCCTC
>JAHFHI010000248.1 GCA_023246995.1 Candidatus Omnitrophota bacterium | reverse complement strand
AACGCCTCCCCCTTATCCCCGCCTGAAAACTTGCCGCGCTGTTTTGAAGGCCCGCTTCGTTGACAAAGCGGGAGCGAAAAGCTATAGTTCATCGAAGTTTTACGGGGAGCGCCGCACGTGCCTGAACTTCCGGAAATCGAAACGCTTGCGCGCGAGCTCAAGGGAAAACTTGTCGGGCTTGTTCTTTCAAAAGTCCTGATCCGCAGGCGCTCTGTTTTAAAAACGCCGCCGGGCGAGTTCCGAGCCGGTGTGGCCGGCCGAAAAATTATTTCGGTCGCGCGCCGGGCCAAGTTTCTGGGAGTGGAATTTGAAGACCATACCCGGCTTTGGTTTCACCTCGGAATGACCGGTCAGCTTTTGTGGAGGCCCGAGCCCGGTCCGGCGGAGCGGCACACGCATTTGATCTTTGAGTTTAAGGGCACAGCCGCCCGGCTCTTATTCCGGGATATCCGAAGGTTCGGAGGGGTTTTGTTCGAAAAAAAACCTCTCCGGGTGTTTGAAAGATTCGGGCCCGACCCTTTTGAAATGGATGGGGCTGATTTTTTTAGGATCTTCAAAGGAAGAAAAGCGACGATCAAGTCGCTTCTTTTGAACCAAGCGCTTGTCTCCGGGCTTGGCAACATTTACGCGAGCGAAAGCCTTTTTAGGGCCGGGATCCGGCCTCTTAGAAGGGCTTTGCGGATCACCCGCAGCCAGTTTGAAACACTGCATGAAGCGGTTTGTCTTACGCTTCGGGAATCGATCCGGGAAGGCGGTTCGAGTATTGACGATTACGTCCGCTCGGATTCAAGCCGGGGTGAGTTCCAGCGTTTTCATAAAGTCTACGGCCGGGCCGGGGAGCCCTGCCGGAAGTGCGCTTCGACGATACGGCAGGTCCGGATAGGCGGGCGCAGTTCGTTTTTCTGTCCCCGATGCCAGGCATAACCCGAGGAGGAGTGGCGTGATCTTACCCAAGAAAATATTTTTGACCAAAGGCGTGGGCGTGCACCGGGAAAAACTTTCCAGTTTTGAGCTCGCGCTCCGGGACGCCGGAGTCGCTCCGTTTAATATCGTCCGAGTTTCCAGCATTTACCCGCCCTATTGCAAACTCATTTCCAGGGAAGCGGGTCTCAAGTATCTGACCCCCGGGCAGATCCTTTTTTCGGTCGTGGCCGAGTGCGCCACGAACGAACCCAACCGGTTGATCGCGGCCTCGATCGGCATGGCCTTGCCCAAACGCGCGGACCACTACGGTTATCTCTCGGAAGCGCATACTTACGGGTGGACCGAAAAAAAGACCGGGGAATACGCCGAAGACTTGGCCGCGAGCATGCTGGCCACGATTCTCGGGGTCAAGTTTGACCCGGACGAGAGCTATGACAAAAAAAAAGAAATCTGGAAAATTTCCAATGAAATCGTAAAAACAACCGCCATTACCCAGAGCGCCATCGGCGACAAAAACGGCAACTGGACCACGGTGGTTTCCGCCGCGGTGCTGATTCATTAAAAATCCATGAAGTCACCCCGGAAGATCTGCCGGATCGGGCTTATTCAAACCCCGGTTTCCGAAGATCCCTCGGCCAATCTGAAAAAGACCCTTCTTAAGATAAAAGAAGCGGCCGCGCGAAAAGCGAAGATCATCTGCCTTCAGGAGCTCTTCAGGACCCGCTATTTCTGCCAGGGCCATGACGCCCGGAATTTTGATTTGGCCGAGCCGGTTCCCGGGCCCACAACGCGCGCGCTTTCGAAGGCGGCACGGCAGGCCGGAGCTGTTATCATCGCGCCGATTTTTGAGAGACGGGCTCGAGGCGTTTACCATAATAGCGCCGCGGTGATCGACGCCGACGGAAGCCTGCTGGGTCTTTACCGGAAAATGCACATCCCGGACGACCCTTTTTTTTATGAAAAATTTTATTTCACGCCCGGGGATCTCGGTTTTAAGACTTTCAAAACCCGTTACGGAAAAATCGGAGTGCTGATCTGCTGGGACCAATGGTTTCCCGAGGCCGCGCGCCTGACGGCGCTTAGCGGCGCCGGAATTATTTTTTATCCGACCGCGATCGGCGCGCATGACTCGGAACCCCTTAAAACCGTACGCTGCCAGCTCGAAGGGTGGCAGATCGCGCAGCGCGGCCATGCGGTAGCGAACGCGGTTTTTGTGGCCGCGGCAAACCGGGTAGGCCGCGAAGGCCCCGTAAAATTCTGGGGGCATTCCTTTGTCGCCGATCCCTTCGGCGCCATGATCGCCGAAGCCGGGGAAAAAGACGCGGAAGTCTTGATTGCCGACTGCGATCTTTCCCGGATTGAAGAGACCCGCCGCAGCTGGCCTTTTTTAAGAGACCGCCGGGTCGATGCCTACCCGCCGCTTTTGTCGCGATTCCTGGAGTGAGAACTGACCCGCTGTTAAAATCCCGGACTACGCCAGCGGCCGAGGGCTACCGGATGCCCGCCGAGTGGGCTCCCCATGAAGCCACCTGGCTTGCCTGGCCTCGAAACGCTGAAACCTGGCCCGGTCCGCGACTTGAGCACGCAAGAGAAGCGTACCTCCGGATGCTTGAGGCGCTTTTGCCGGGAGAGAGAGTTCATCTTCTGGTCGCCGACGCGTCTGCGGCTGAAAATGTGCTTGGGCGTCTTAAAAGGCGCGGAGTTCAGGCGCGGAATCTTATCCTGCATGAAAAACCGTTTACGGACAGCTGGATTCGCGATTACGGCCCGAGTTTTGTGACAAAACCGGCCGCCAAGGCCTGGTGCAAATGGACTTTTAATGCCTGGGGCGGAAAATATTCGAACCTAAGCCAGGACAACCTGATTTTTGAGGATAAAAGTCTCGTTTCCGATCGCGTTTTTGAAACCGGAATTGTCCTTGAAGGCGGATCGATTGAGGTCAACGGTGAGGGCACGTGCCTTACCACCGAACAATGCCTGCTTCAGGCCAACCGAAACCCGAAACTTTCCCGCGAAGAAATCGAAGCGTATCTCCAAGCTTACTTAGGTGTTTCTCAAATCCTGTGGCTCGGCGAAGGGATTGCCGGGGATGATACCGACGGACACATTGACGATATTGCCAGATTTTGCGCGCCCGCTACGATCTTG
>JAHFHI010000019.1 GCA_023246995.1 Candidatus Omnitrophota bacterium | reverse complement strand
GGAATGCGTGTTTCGGCGCCCGGTCCGAGCGCCATGGCCGGGGGAAGAGCCGCCGCAATCGTCGAAACGCTTGTCATCAGAATGGGGCGGAAGCGGATCGGGCAGGCGGTCCGCAAAGCATCCTCCACGCCGAGGCCCCGTTCCCGCATTTGATTGGTAAACTCCACGAGCAGAATCGAATTTTTTTTGGCGATCCCGAGGAGAAGAAGAAGCCCGATCATACTGAAAATGTTGAGGGATTGTCCGGCCCAGGAGAGCGCTAAAAAAGCTCCGGAAACGCTGAAGGGCAGGGCCAGGAGAACCGTCAAAGGGTGAACCAGATGATTGAACTGGGAGGCCAGCACCATGTAGGCGACTAGAATCCCGAGCCAAAGTGCAAAGATCAGGCTCTGGAACGACTCGCGAAAAGTTTCGCTGGTGCCGCTAAAAACAATCCGGTAGCCCTCGGGCAAGATCTCGCCGGCAATCTTGCCGGCTTCTTCAATGGCCGCGGCTTGGGATTTGCCGCGCCCCACGTTGGCAAAAAGCCCGATCGCGCGCTCCCGGCCCCGGCGGGTAATGGCCAAAAGACCGCTTTTCTCATCCACGGTAATCACATCTTTCAAAGTCACCATCTCGCTGCGGTTGTTCCATACCCGGAGATTCTCGATGTCCTCTTTACGCACAGCCTGAAAAGCCTCGGCTTTGACTCTCACGTCATAACGTCTGCCCCCATGCGTATATTTTGAAACACGCTCGCCTCCGATCATGGCATTAATGGTGTGGGCCACGGAACTGACGCTCACGCCCCGGTCAAAGGATTTTTGGCGGTCGGGATAAATGCGCACTTCCGGCATTCCCTGCAGGTAATCGCTGTCGACATCCAGGAAAAGGTCGCTTTGTTTCATGCGCGCTTCGATTTGCCCGGAAATTTCCACCAATTTGTCCCAGTCAGGCCCGCGCACCGTAAATTCAATGGGAAATCCGCGTTGAGCGGCAAAACCCCTTGTCGATAAATCCTGAATGACGGCCCGAACGTCGGGGATTTTATTAAACTCATCGCGAAGCGCCGCCATCAAATCCTCCTGCGTCATCCTCCGCCCGGTTGCGGGATTAACCGGACGTTTCGCGGGCGGATGAAGCGTCACAAAAAGGACGCCGGTATTGACCTCCCCGCCCGTAAACCCTCCGATCGATGCAAAGTACCGGCGCACTTCAGGCCGGCTCATCACCATGGCCTCGGCTTCCTTGAACTTCCGGCTTGTAAACTCCAGGGAGGAACCGATCGGAGTTTTCAGGCGCGCCAAAAACATGCTCTGGTCCTGAACCGGGACAAACTCTTTACGCAGCCCTTTGGCCCCCTGGATGGAAACCGAGAAAAAAATCGCTGACGCCAGAAGGACGAGGAATTTATACCGGAGCGCCCAGCCGAGACTCACCCGGTAGCCACGCGTGAGAAACGCCACGATCCAGTCAAAAACCCGAACCAGCGGATTGCGCCGCCCGCCCGTTTCCAGGAACTGCGAGCAGCGCATGGGCGCGAGCGTCAGGGCTTCCAAGAGCGAAAGCATAACGGCCGTCGAAATGGTAATCCCAAATTGAAAGAAAAATTTTCCGATGATCCCTTTCATGTACGCCACGGGAAGAAAAATCGCGACAATGGCGAGTGTTGAGGCAAAGGCGGCGAAAGTAATTTCACGCGTTCCTTCGAGCGCGGCCTCCTTCTGGCCCTGGCCGGCCTCGCGGTGGCGTACGATATTTTCAAGCACCATGATCGCGTCGTCGACCACGATACCGATGGCGAGCGAAAGGCCGAGGAGCGAAAACGTGTTCAGCGTAAAGCCTGCGAATTTGAGCACGATAAAGGTCCCCAAAATGGAAGTCGGAATCGCCAGAAGAACGTTCATCGTGCTCGACCAGGAACCCAGAAAAAGCCAGCAAACAAGCGACGTCAGCGCCGCCGAGAGGAGAAGCGTGAAAATCAGTTCATGCACCGCGTCTTCGATAAAAGTCGTGCTGTCAAAATTGATCCCGATTTCGAAACCCTGGGGAATTTCGGGTTTTATTTTTTCGACAAGCGCGCGCACTTTACGCGCTACTTCCACGCTATTGGCCCCGCGCTGTTTGCGGATGCCGAGACCCACAGCCGGGCTTCCCATCACGCGGGAGATCCGCCGCAGATCCGCCAGACCGTCCTCGATCCGCGCCACTTCTTTAAGCTGGATCGGTTTATAGATCGGCGCCCCGGCGCGCCGGTCAATCATGATCTGCTCAAACTCTTCGACCGTTCTGGCCTCGCCCATGGCCCGCACGGCCGTTTCCCGCTCGGAAGTTTCAAGGCGGCCGGCCGGCATCTCGATATGCTCGCGTTGGATGGCGTCGATCACATCCGTCACGGTCAGCTGATAGGCCTCAAGCTTTTTCACGTCGAGCCACACCCGCAGGCTGCGCTCGAGGTAACCTCCCAAAAAAACCTCACCTACTCCAGAAATGCTTTTAAAGCGGTCTTTTAACTGATTGTCGACGTACTCCATCAGATCACGCAGCGGCCGATCCTTGGCGGCAATGCCGACCCACATGATGGGATGATCCTCCGGATTGACTTTGGTGATCACCGACGGATCGATTTCTCGCGGAAGTTTTTGTCCGGCCTCGGAAAGCTTGCTCTGCACCTCCTGCAGTGCGACATCGATATCACGCTCGAGCTCGAACTCGAGGGTGATCTCGGACCTTCCCTGGCGGGTCGAGGAGGAGATATCCCGAAGGCCCTGAACCCCCATGAGCGCGTCTTCAATCACATCGACCACGTCGCTTTCCATGACCTCCGGGGCTGCGCCCTCCCAGGTGACGCTCACGTTCAAGACCGGAAAATCGACATCCGGCATCTGCCCGACGCCGAGCCCCTTGAAGCTAAGAGCTCCGAAAATCATGAGCCCGAACATCAGCATCCATGCAAAAACCGGATTTTTAATGGAAACTTCAGAGAGATTCACAGCACTTTCCCGCCGCGGTTTCGAGCCGCCAGTAATTTTCTTTAAGTTCATATTGCGCCCGGTTGGTATCACGCCGGGTATTTAGCAATTCCTCGAGGGCTTCGAGCACTTCCAGGTTATTGACCAGACTGCGGTCATATTCCTCTTTCTGGAGCCGGTAATTTTCTTCGGAGTCCTGAAGCGCCAGCTGAAGGGCCTGGAGCTCGTCCCACGATGCCTGCCAGGCGGAATAAGCCTGCTTGACCTCAAGGTCGGCCTCGCGCTTGGCCAGCTCATAGGAAAGCTTGGCCATTTTCCAGTTGCTCACGGCTTCTTTAAACGCCCCCAGGCTTTCGCCGCCCTTGTAAAGGGGCATTGAAATTTTAAATAAAAGGTCCCAATCGATGCCGGACTGGAACCCTTCGCGCTTTTCATAATGATTGCTCTCCAAGGTAATCTGCGGCCAGAAATCGCTTTGGCTGACCACCACCGCCTGCTTGGCGGTTTTTTGAGCCGCGGCCGCCGCTTCGACATCCGAACGGCTTGCGATATCCCGCAGATATTGATCCGGCGCTCCGGCCAAAGTCTGCCCCTCGCTGGGATCGGCGAGACTGGTACGATCCAGCGGAAGGCCGGTATAAAATTCCAAAAGATGCTCGGCCGCGGCACGCCCGCCTCTTGCGTGGGCAAGCTCGCCTTGAAGCCTTCTCATCCTCGCCCGGGCGGTCACGACTTCACTCGGCCTCGCGCGCCCGATCCCTTCCCGCTCATGAAGAAAAGCGATGCGTTCCTCGAAAAGCCGGAGGGTGCTTTCGATCGTTTCAACATCCCGGCGCTGGCTCAAAAGCCCGTAAAAAGCGCTCACCGTATCAAGGAACAGAAGCTCTTCGCTTCGCCTTTTCTCGTGGCGGCGCTGCCGGGTCAAACTTCCGGCACCGCCGAGCGCGCCGAGGGATTTAAACCCCTGAAAAAGCGGCTGCGTGAAGGTCCATTTCCGCTCCCGCTTTTCCTCGGCCGTCAAAGAACTGCCGACCGATCCCCCGGAGGAAGATCCTGAATCCTGGGTCGCTTGAAGCGCGTCCGTCAGCACAAAATCCATGTCTCCGACGGCTTCTCCGGTGGCCTTGAGCCACTGGGCGCGGGTTTTCGCAATCTCTTCTTTTTTGATGGCAATCGCTTCCGACCGGGCGAGTGCTCTTAAGTAAGCCTCCTTGAGGCTTAGTTCGGAGAGCCCACCCGGTTCCGCGGAAAAAGATTCCGGGGCGCTCGGGATCGTGGGTTCGGAATCCGCAAGGCCTGTCCGGCAGTTCATCATTCCGAGAAAGCATGCCGCCGCCAAAAGCCATCCATGCCCCGTTTTCATGACCGAATCCCCGGGCTGATTGCCGCCTCAAGCCTGAGGGCCAGGTCCCCGTAAAATTTCATGATCACCTCCTGCTCGCTGCGGCTAAAACGCTTCAACGCCTCCCTAAAAAAACCAAAAACATGAGCCTGCACGCGGCGCACGATCTTTAAGCCCCGGGGTCTCGGGAGCAATAGAAAAATACGGCGGTCCCGGGGATCGTCTTTGCGTTCAAGAAAACCTTTCTTCTCGAGCTGGTCCACAAGATGCGTCACCGCGGGTTTTGTGATGTGCAGTTTCCGGCCCGCCTCACTCATCGGGATGGCCCCGGTGCTTGAAAGCAGGCTTAGCAGGGCGTATTGCGGAAGGCTGATATCAAGTTCGAGAAAAAGAGCCGCGTACATACGCGAGAACTTGATCTGGATGTCTCTGAAAAGGTCCGGGATCGTAAGAGTCGGCATAACTAGTTCGATAATTTAAAGGTTAAATATTTGAACTATTCAGCCAAACTATACCGTCCCCCGGCCTCAAAGGCAAGGGGGTTTTCGGTTTTGCGTAAAGAAATTTCAAAAGCCGGAAAACCTCTTAGAGGAATCCCTGCGGGGGAGGCGAGGCGGCTTTTAAAGTGCGCTCTCGCGCACCAGGTCTTGGAGCTTGCGCGATTCAAGGGCCGTCAGGAACCGGCCGCGGCCGGGTTCCAGGTTTTGAAGCAGGAGCGGGCCGAAAGCAATGCGGCAGAGCTTCACCACTTCATACCCCGCCGCTTCAAACATCCGGCGAACTTCCCGTTTGCGGCCTTCACGAATCAGCACCTGAAGCACGCGCTTGGAAAGCCTGCGGATCCTCTCGGCCCTGGCCGGACCGTCTTCAAGCTGGACACCTTTTAAAAGCATCCCCACATCCCGGCCTTCGAGCGCGCGATCCAGGCGGACTTCATACCATTTGGGAACGCCGTAGCGGGGATGCATCAGGCGATTGGCGAGTTCGCCGTCATTGGTAAAAAGAAGCAGCCCCGAGGAGTCGCGGTCCAGCCGTCCCACCGGAAAAACACGGGTCCGGGATTCGGGTTTTCGCGTCCGGGGCACCAGGCTCGTGGGAAGAAGCGCATAAACGGTTTTTTCCGCATGCGGGTCGGAAGCGGTCGTGGTATAGCCTTCGGGTTTGTTCAAAATATAATAAAGATACTTTTCAAAGACCAACGGTTTCCCCCGGAAAAGGATTTCGTCTTTTGCGGGATCCACCTGACGGCCCAGGTCGCGGACTAATTCGCCGTTGACCGTAACCTGGCCGCGCGAAATATAAACTTCGCACTTCCTGCGGGAATCAATACCACCAAGGGCAAGCGCACGCGCGATTCTCATTTTTGAAGCTCCATGTAATAAAGCGGCCTTCCGGCCGCTTCGAACTTGAGTTCATAATTGGTTTTCAAGTGCGGATGTACGAACCGGCCGCCCATGCTTTCGCGCTCTTCGCTCCACAAGACCCCGCTTGCATGAAGCGCGCCTTTGATGGCCTCAAAATAGTCGCGGACGTCGGTCGCCACCTCAAGCAGGCCTTTAGGCTCAAGTCTGGCGTGTAGCAGCCTAAAGAAAACAGGGCCGAGAAGCCGGCGTTTTTGGTGCCGTCGTTTGTTCCACGGATCCGGAAAATAAATATGGAAAACCGAAACCGAGGCTGCCGGAAGCCTGTAGAGAATTTCCCGCGCGTCGACCTTAAGAAGCCTTAAATTACCGAGATCGTTTTTCTCTTTCTTGCGTTGGGCCCGCTTCATCCATCGGCCGACCCGGTCGAGACCGAGAAAATTCCGCTCCGGGGCTTCCATGGCCCGGGCCGTAATAAACTTGGCTTTGCCGCACCCGATTTCGACCTCCAGCGGGTTGGCATTGCCAAAAATCTCTTGAAGGTTAAGCGGCTCCAAGGAAACCGCGGCCGGGGCTTTCCTCGCGGCCTCCGCGCCAAACGTTTGGATCACCGTCCACCCCCGGGCGATTTCATGAGAACCAGAGTTTCAAGATGCGGGGTCCTCGGAAAGAAATCAAGCGGCATGACTTTCTCGACGCGCCAGCCTTTCTCAAGAAAGACCGCCAGGTCCCTGGCCAGGGATTCGGGATGGCAGGATAAATAAAAAAGCGAGTCCAGCAAAGATCCGGCTTCGCAAAGGAATGCCGCCGCCCTGGGGCTAAGCCCCCTGCGCGGCGGATCGACTAAAGCCACGGTTTTTAATCCCTGCGCGGATTCAAGGGCCGGGCCGAACTCCGTTTCGAGTTTCCCCTGCCGGACTTCCACATGCTTTAAGCCATGGTATGCGACGTTATAGGAGGCTATACGGCTTGAGGACGGGCACTCCTCGATCATCACCACTTTGGCCGCCTTCCGGGCAAAGGAAAGGCCAAAGAGTCCGACCCCGGCATAAAGATCCAGAAAAGCGCAGTCCTCTCGAATCACGCCGGTTTCCTCGATCCGGTCCATCAGGCCCGGGAGGATCCCGAGATTGGCCTGAAAAAAAGTAGACAGCGAATAGAAAATCCGTACCCCCCGGATCTCCGTCCAGAGGTAGTCGGCTTCTTTCATCTCAAGGGACCTGCGGCCGATCCCGCCCCAGAATACGCGCCCGTCATCCCCCGTCTTGATCACAAGGTTCGCGGTTTTGTAGTCCTCCGGAAGTTTGGCAGATGCTTCTCGCACGACTTCGGGAATGCGGTCGGTGATTTCCCGGCGCGCGATACTGCAGGCCTCAACCGGAACCAGGGTATGCCGCTCCGGCCTTTGAAAACCCGCCTTAAGCGTGCCGTCCTTAAAACGCCTCAAACTCAAATCAATGCGGCTGCGATAATGATAAGCTTCCGGGGACGCCAAGATGGATTCAAAGATTTCCGAACCCAAACCCAGGTTGTTATCAAGAAAAGTCTTCAACCCCCGCGCTTTCAATTCCAGCTCCTCGTCATAGGAAATGTGCTGATAAGCGCAGCCTCCGCAGGTTCCGAAAACCGGGCATGGCGGATCCTGCTTGATCGCCGCATCCGGCGGACCGGGCAAAAGGATTTCTTCGGTAAAAGTTTTCATGGTCTGACCCGCGCAGATTCTAACGATTCAAGCCCTCCTTGGGTACTGCTTTTTAGGCGGCCTCGGGGCGGGTTTTGCCGGATGGACAAAAACCGCCGGGGAATGCTAAACTGCCGTTCCTATGCGCGATAAGATTTTTATTGAAGACCTTGAGGCGGAATGCCGGATCGGCATCTTTGATTGGGAACGCAGGATCCGCCAGAAAATCGTTCTCACCCTGGAATTCCCGGCCGATATCAAAAAAGCGGCGCGAAGGGACCGGATCGAGGATGCGCTCGATTATAAAAAAATCACCAAGCATACCCTGGCTTTTGTCTCGAAAAGCGAATATTTCCTGATCGAAACTCTGGCCGAAGCCTTGGCCGGGTCGCTTTTGAAAAACTTCAAACTTTTGCGGGTAAAGATCCGCCTCTCAAAGCCGGGCGCGCTTCGAAACGCGCGCACTGTCGGCGTTGAACTGGTCCGCGCCAGGCGGCGATGAAAAGTTACCTTCTAAGCCTCGGCTCGAATATTGACCCTCAAAAAAATATCCCGCTTTGCCTGGAAGCGCTGAAAAAGCAATTCGAGCTCGCACGGATCTCATCCCCTTATGAAACGGATCCGGTGGGCCCCGCGGGCTCGCTGAAGTTCTGGAATTTATGCCTTGAAATCAAAACAGAGCTTGAGGCGCCGGAGTTGGTCGAAAGCTTGCGGCGTATTGAAACCTCTCTGGGGCGAAAGCGCACGACACGCGATAAATTCGCACCCCGTACCATAGATATCGATCTCCTCCCCCAGCCGGGTTACCGGGAGATGGCCTTTATCATGATCCCGCTGGCGGAAATGGCGTCTGCGGCCAAGGACCCGGAAACCGACTTAAGTTTTGGGGAGCTCGCCCGAAGGCTTGAAAATTTGGCGAGTGTGCGGCGTCTGCCGCGAAGTCTGCTCGAGCTTCAAAAGGCTAGATAAAGAAAAGCATGTACTTGGCGTAGGGCGCCGCGCCGCGGGCAATATCCGACGCGCCGTTCAGCGCCCCCTGCAGAGCCCGCATACTCCCGCCCATGGCCGCGTTTACAATCCCAAAGGGGAATGCGCCCCCGGAGCGGGAAAGCGCTTGGGGTACCTGCGCGGCGGCGACCACGGTTTTTCCAACGCCGTTCATAATAAGCCCGAGATTATCATTGCCGGCAAAGAGCCCTCCGGAACCCAAAAAAAGCAAGAGCCCCATCATGATGGAAAGGGTTCCGGCATAGGGGAATAGGGACTTCCTGGAAAGAGAAATGGGTGTTTGAACTCCTTTCTTCATTAAACGGCACTTCGGGGCCCGTCTGAAGGCCTATTTCCGGTTCTTTTAGGGTTGAACTTTCACGGGCTTTGGCTATGATAAGCCCCCTATGGATCATATTCTTGTGACCGGCGGCTCCGGGTTTATCGGTTCGAACCTGTCCCTTGAGCTTCAAAACCGCTTCCCCAAGGCGGCCATCACGGTACTCGAAGATTTCCGCAGTTCGTCTTTTAAAAATCTCCTCGGGTTCCGGGGAGATGTGCTGGCCTTTAACGCCGCCGACCGCTCCTGGCTCGATCTCTTTAAAAATCGCCCGCTTGATACGATCTTCCATCTGGCCTCCATCACGGACACCACCGTGCTCGATGAAAAGAAAATGATGTTCGATAATGTCGAGGGCTTCCGCAATATCCTCGAGCTCGCGGCCGCCAAAAAAGCCCGCGTCGTTTATGCCTCCTCGGCCGCGGTTTATGGAAGCCAGACCCGCCAGCTCAAGGAATCCGACGGCGGGGTCCCCAACAACATTTACGGGTTTTCCAAGTGGACCATGGAAAATCTGGCGCGCCAGTTTCAGGGCGGGATCAAAATCGTGGGCTTGCGTTACTTCAACGTCTTCGGGCCGCGGGAATATTTCAAGGGGGATGCGGCCAGCATGACCTACAAACTTTATCTCCAGATGAAAGCCGGGAAGCGCCCCAAGGTCTTTAAATACGGCGAGCAAAAAAGGGATTTTATTTACGTCAAGGATGTGGTCGAAGCCACGATCCGGGCCGCCGACTGCCCCCAGAGCACGTCCATGAACGTCGGTACCGGAGAACCGACATCTTTTAATCAGATGATTGAAGTCTTAAACGAGGCGCTCGGCACGCAGCTCGAGCCCGAATACTTCGATAACCCCTATGATTTCTACCAGTCTTTCACCCAGGCCGATATGTCGCACGCGATGAAGATGACCGGTTTTTCAAGGAAGTTCAGCACCCGCGACGCAATTCTTGATTACGTTCGCAACTATCTCGAACCCGAATACGCGGCCAAGGCCGTGCTCGGGGCTTCAGGCCGCTAGGACTCCGGCGGCGTTTCCTTTAAAGAACCCTCCGGCAAGGTAAAAGCAAACCGGGATCCCTGCCCCGGAGTACTTTCCGCCCAAATTTTCCCGCCGTGAAGTTCTACGATCTCCTTGGCAATCGTGAGCCCGAGACCGGTGCTCGGAACCCCGGCAGGCTGTATCAGGCTGACTTGCTCAAACTTCTCGAAGATGCGGCCTAAATCCGCGGCCGCGATTCCGATCCCCGTATCGCGAACTCCGATTTCGACAAACCGCATTCCTCCGGCCGCCGTGTCCCGCCACTTCACATCCACCGTAATAACACCCTCGT
>JAHFHI010000247.1:607-3075 GCA_023246995.1 Candidatus Omnitrophota bacterium | reverse complement strand
TGAGATCCTGCGCGATCTGCGGCTTCAAAAGTACGACTGCCTGATCGGAGTGAACCTTTTGCGTGAAGGCCTCGACCTCCCGGAGGTATCGCTCGTCGCGGTTTTGGACGCCGACAAAGAGGGATTTTTAAGGAGCGACGTTTCCTTAATTCAGATCGCGGGCCGCGCGGCCCGTAACGTCCGGGGACGGGTTATCTTTTACGCCGACAAAATGACGGATGCCATGAAAAAAGCCGCCGGCGAGACCGCACGCCGCCGCCGGATCCAGGACGCCTACAATGTCAAATCCGGGATCACGCCGAGATCCATTCAAAAGGAGATCCGGGCCGGGATTGAAAAATGGAAAACCGCCGAAAACATCGCGGCCGAGGCCGTGGGGGAATCCAAAAAAGAGTATGAAGCCAAGGCTTACCTGGCTTTTCTTTTTCAGCGTATGGAGGGCGCGGCCAAGGCCCTTGAGTTTGACAAGGCGGCCCGTTACCGCGACGAGATCCGTCGTCTCGAGGAAAAAAGCGGGCGCAAAGAAAGCATCCTTCAGACTAAAAAGCTGGTTTGATTTTTTAAAAAAATGAAAAAACCTTCAGTCTCCGATTGACACCCTCCGAGGATTGGGTCATAATTTGAAACAGAGTGACAACCCCTGCCGTCAAAGGAGATAAACTAGCCGCGGAGGTGCTCAAGTTTTTTGAAGAGCACAGGTTGGTTGCCGTAATCCGCACGAGTTCCGCAGAAGACGCCGAAGAAATGATTCAGGCGGCGATCCGCGGAGGATTTCATCTCTTTGAAGTTTCCATGCAGACCCCCCAGGCGCTCAAGCTCCTTGAGACTTTCGGCAAGAAAGATTCCCTGCTCCTTGGTGCCGGAACCGTGACCGACGGCGAAATGGCGCAGCGGGCCATCAATGCCGGCGCAAAATTTCTAGCCACACACTACACGGACCGCGATGTGATCAGCGTCGCTAAAAACAATGACAGTGTTGTGATCGCTGGAGCAGCCACCCCGACCGAGGCATTCAATGCCTATCAACTTGGCGCAGACCTGATCAAAATTTATCCGGCCGGATTTTTAGGCGGCCCCCTCTATTTTAAAGCCTTGAAAGGCCCGCTTCCTTTTCTTAAGCTTGCGGCCGATGGCAATGTCGAGGCCGACCATTTAATGGACTATTTGAAGTATTGCCAGGTGGTCTGCCTCACCAGCGCGCTTTTTGAGCCCGCGCTTGTGCGGTCCAACAAATGGGCAGAAATTACGGATCGCGCCAAGCAGCTGACCCAGAAATTGGAATCCCTGAAAGTCCCCAAATAGCCTCCCCGGGCCCAGAATTTTAGCCTAAAGCCCTGATTGACAGATTTTTCCCCGCGCATATAATATTAAGTCCAGTTTTTTCAAATATTTACATCATTTAAAAGGGGAGCGTTTCGTGCTTTTTAGCGCAAAAGAGGGAATGATTTTCTCTTTTTTAACGGCCTTGATGATCTTCAGAGCCGTGGCGGGTGTGTGCGCCCCGGCCCCAAACGCTCCCAATATCTCCAAACTCGAAGACTTCCATACGCCGGTTTATGTTTATACCCCCAAGGGTGCGGGCGAAGGCGCGATTTATCCGTTGCTCTTTGTGCTTCCCGACCCCGGCTCTGAAGCCGAGAAAACGGCGCAGCTCTGGAGCGATTTTCCGCGAAATGTGAATGCCTATGTGGCGGTGCCGGACTTGAAGATGAAGACCACCGACCTTCCCTATCAAACCGACGCCTGGCTCTTAAAAGTCAAAAAGGATCTGGCGGCGCGCTACCAGGTCCCGGAAACGGAAATCTATTTGATCGGAGAAGGGGAAGTGGCGGGCCACTACGCGGCCTATCTTGGCATGAAATATCCTGAGGAATTCTCCGCCGCCGCGCTTCTCGGCGGGGCCTGGAGCGGAAATTTTTCAAAGCTGGTGCAGCCTTCCGAACGGGCGGTCAAGCAGATTCCTTTTTTTGTAGCCCTCCCCGGGGGCGAAACCGAGCGGTTTAAAACCATAGAAGACGAGGCGTTGCGGCTTTCCGAAAAGGGTTACAAGATCCATGTCGAAAAAGTCGGCGACGCCAAAGAGTTTCAGACGCGGGAGTTTAAAAAGATTCTTCTGCCGTGGCTGAAAAAAGCGGCCCAGGACTGGGTTCTCGCCGCGGCCGAAAGCCGTAAAAGCCGGAAAGAAAGAATTCGCAGTGCCATTCAGCAATTTTTTGACCCCAAGTAGATAGAAAGGGAATTCTATGAAAATGACCGGCGCGCAAATAATGATCAAGTGTCTTGAAAAAGAGGGGGTGGACTACGTTTTCGGCCTTCCCGGCGGGGCGATCCTCCCGACTTTTGACGCTCTCTATGATTCCCAGCTGAAGTTTATCCTGGTCCGTCATGAGCAGGGAGCCACGCACATGGCCGACGGTTATGCCCGGGCCACGGGCCGCACCGGCGTCTGCCTGGTGACTTCGGGTCCC
>JAHFHI010000247.1:0-597 GCA_023246995.1 Candidatus Omnitrophota bacterium | reverse complement strand
GGTTCCGGTGGTCTGCATTACGGGCCAGGTGGCGACCCACGCGATCGGAAGCGACGCTTTTCAGGAAGCCGACGTGGTGGGCATTACGCGGCCCGTGACCAAGCACAATTATCTGATCAAGGATGTGCGGGATATCGCGCGCGTCGTGCGGGAGGCCTTTTACATCGCCTCGACCGGCCGTCCCGGTCCGGTATTGATTGATTTTCCGGTGGATGTCAGCCGCGCGCAGACCGAATTTGAATGGCCCGAAAAAGTTTCGATCCGCGGTTATAACCCCGCCGCGGCACGTTTTTCCGTGCCGCTTCAAAAAGACGCGATCAAAGAAGCCGCCGAGGCGATTATGGCTTCCCGGAAACCCTGTCTTTATGTGGGCGGGGGCGCCGTGGTTTCGGGTGCGGACAAAGAACTTCTCGAACTTGTCAACAAAACCGGTATTCCGATCACGACCACCGTGCTCGGCCTCGGGATTTTTCCGGAAACGCATCCTTCTTCGCTGCGGATGCTCGGGATGCACGGCACCCACTACGCGAATTATTCGGTCCAAAATTCCGATCTCCTGATCGCGATCGGGGCGCGTTTTGACGACCGGGTGACGGG
>JAHFHI010000246.1 GCA_023246995.1 Candidatus Omnitrophota bacterium | reverse complement strand
CTAATCTTTTGGGGAAGGCCACCACGGCTGTTCAAATGCTTACCCTCGGGGTGATCCTTCTAGGGCTCGACGTTTCACGATTCTTTTGCTATCTGACCGCGGCGCTAAGCATTCTCTCCGGCGTTGTCTACATTGCGCGTGGCCTTCGCAACCTGGCCTCATGAATACGCGTATGCTTGTGGTCCTCGCGGGCGCCTACGTTCTCGGTTCGATTCCGTTTGGTTTTCTGGCCGGGCGACTGAAAGGAATCGATATCCGAACCCGGGGAAGCGGCAACATCGGCGCCACAAATGTTTTTCGCGTGATGGGCAAAAAGTGGGGCATCGCGGTTCTGGCGCTTGATGCCCTGAAAGGTTTTTTTGCCGTGGCGCTTGCCCGTCTTACCGTGGAGTCCCCCGGCGATTCTGTTTTTCTTCCGACTGCCGGGGTGGCCGCGATTTTGGGGCACAGTTTTCCGGTCTGGCTCCGGTTCAAAGGAGGAAAGGGCGTCGCCACTTCCCTGGGAGTTTTTCTTGGAATTTCATGGGTGCCTACGATGGCGGCATTTTTTTTGTGGACGTTGGTTTTTACGACGGGGCGCATTATTTCCGCAGCGTCCCTTGTTGCGGCCGCGGCGTTTCCCCTTTTCTGCTATTTCTGGGCAGATAAGGCGATGTCTCCCATTCTTGTCCCGATAAGTCTTTTTTTGACTGCCTTTATCCTGTATACCCACCGGGACAATATCGGGCGTCTTTTAAGAAAAGAAGAAAAAAGACTCTTCTAGCCTCCGCCCGCGCGGTGCCAAAGTCCTTTTTCCGTCCTCTCGTGGTTTGCATTAACCTCTTTTGAATGTTAAAGTTATAAAAAGTTCTACCAATTTAACCGATATCGAGAGAGCCTGTGGGATCACCCCTAAAAGCTTTCATAGCTTTTTGTGTCTCAATTTGTCTTGTTACGACGACTTCCGCGCAGACGGTTCTCGCCCTCCCATCCTCTGAAGTCGTCAAACCCCTTTGGAACTCAACAAATTCTTCACGCTCACTCAAGGAGTTGGGGCGCAAAGCCTCCTGCTTTGGCAGAGTCGAGGAGGTTTTTCAGGGTTCGCAGGCGAGCGAGATCATCTTAATTCAGGACGCCCACGATATTCCCTCCGCGCAGAAAAATATCCGCAGGCTTATCTCGTGTTTTGAAAAAAGCGGGTTTCGAAATGTATTAATGGAAGGCGCCGAGGGTGCGCTTGACCCCACGTTGCTGCAGGCTTTTCCGGATCGTGAAACGCTCGAAGACTTCGTCGAATCTTTGGCGGACCGGGGTGAAATCAGCGGGGGCGTCCAAGCCGCGATCATGGGACGGCGCACGACCGAATATGAAGGGATCGAAGACTGGCAGCTTTATCAACGAGGCTTGAAATTTTATCAGCTCGCGCATCAGAACCTTCAGTCAGTGCGCCGGGTCTCGGACTGGCGCAAGAGGATCGAATCCCGTAAGCGCGCGCTCTACAGTCCGCGTCTCTATAAAGTGGACCGAGTTCTCTCGAAGTTTGATGCCGGTGATGCTCCGCTTGAGGATGTTTTGAAAGTATTGAGCCCGATCGCAGCCCCGGAGGGATACGCCCAAATCGCCTCCCTGTGGAGGTATTTGGCCGCGGGGGGGGAGACCCAGCCCGAGCTCGAGAGAGAATTGCGTGAGATCGGGGCCGTTATGAGCCGACAAATTGACCGTGTGGATCCCGAACAGGCCCGGATTTTTCAGGCGCGTTATCAAGCCTTTCTGACTTCGGAGGAAGATCCCGCGGAGTTCGGGATTTTCTTAAAGTCCCTCACCGCCGAATGGCGTGTAAAAAGCAGGATTCGTTCCGCGCGGGATTTCAGCATCCCTCTTTTTTCCCCGGAGCTAGATGAGGCCCTTGATTTGCATAGCCGACTTACGCGGATTAAAGGAAAGCGTTTTTTTAGCGAACTCAAAAGCTACGCCCGGGACGTCAAGGCGCTTCTCATTACCACAGAAGCCGAAAGAGAACTTAATTCCGATTCCGAGCGGCTGTCTTGGTATGAAAAAATGGTCCGATTTAAATTAATGCGTGACGATTGGACGCTCTGGAAAAACCGCCAAGGCTGTCAAAAAAGCTGCGCCCGAATGGAAGACGAGCTTGGAGCGGTGACCCAGCATCACCAGGCGTTTTATCGTAACGCTTCGGCCCGTGAGACGGAAATGAAAAAACGGATTCTCGCCAGACTCCGTCGCCTTTCTCAAAATAGATCCGAAGAGCCTGCCCGCATGATTGTCGTTTCCGGAGGATTTCACACCGAAGGCCTTCTGCGGGCCTTCCGACAAAAGGGCGTTTCATTCCTGCTTATGAGCCCGAATCTTTCGAGCATCCCCGAGCGGACTCTTTATCACGAGCATATGTCCGGGCGAGTTTCCTGGTCCGATCAGTTTGTGTTTCGAGGCAATACCTTGCAAATCCACGAGAGTTTTTTGGCCGCCGCGGTGAACCGTCTCTTGAGCGCGGGCCGGGGCTCGGCTGCGGAAATCGTGAGCCGCTGGCGGGAGCGGATCCTTTTAAATTTGGCCCAAGAAAGGCGAGTCCGGGAAGCGCCAGCCTACACCCGGTATCTTGATCCTTATGGGCGCAAGGGCGAGCGTTTTCCTTACCGTCTGCTTCTTCGTGTCGAGGAATTCGCCGAGGGCCTCAAGAAGATTTCTTCACGGGGGGCCTTTCAGGAAGCTGATCTGCGAAGGCTTTTTGCCGTTCATCAGCGCATTCCCGAACTTTCCGGCCCAGCTCTTTTGAGTCCTACGGCCCGCTCTCGCTATTTTTCTGCGTTCCGCGCGCCCGCTCGCGTCGGAGGCGAAGAGCAAAAGCGGCGCCCGGGATCAAGGGGCGCGCGTTCCGAAGTCCGGAGTTCGGATTCCGACAGGGATTATCTGCGATATGCCGAGATCCTTGAAGACGTGAGCCGCGAAGTGACGGACGCCGAATGGGCCGGGGTGGGGTCCCTTAAACTAAAGCATCTCGCGCTTCTGGGGATTCATCTGGCCGCAGCGGTTAATGAAGCGACGCTCCCGCTCGCCAAAACAATTTTGGGACAGCGCGCGGC
>JAHFHI010000245.1 GCA_023246995.1 Candidatus Omnitrophota bacterium | reverse complement strand
TGTCTCCGATCAATGAGTGGGGCCGCACCCGTCCGGAGCTCTATGACGTGTTCAAACAGCTCGTCTCGGTCTTTAACGAAATTCATCCGCCCACGCTTCAGAAGCTTTCCGCGGTGGCGGTCACTTTTAACCCGCTTCAGTACGCGGCCAGGACGCTTAGCCATAACAGCCCCATTCTGGTCGCGCTTTATGACGCGGACGTGGACTATGAACTCTATGACCCGCGCATCGGGGTCTGCGCCAAAAAGTTTCTTTTTTATTCCGGCAATCAGTGGCTTGAGGCCACGTCGCAGGAGAATCTGCGCCGTTACGTGGAAAGCGGCGGCACGCTGATCGCTTTCAGGGACTATCCGCGCAAAGATGACCGCTTCCATCCGAGTTCGATGATCGGGTTTGAGGATCCGCGGAGCACTCTTTTTGAGTTTAAGAAAAAGTTTCAGATTCAGCTTGCGCCCAAGCGGCCCAGGATCGATATTCAAAGCTCGGTCTACTGCTTTGACAAGCCTTCGGGCAGCAGGATCGAGGCTGATTTCGGAAGTTTCGGAAAAGCCACGGTCGGCTATATCAAGCATGTCGGGAAAGGCCGCATCATCCATCTCGGGTTTGAGCCGAGCCGGGAGGCGGTGCTCGAGCTCCTTGATTACCTGGAAATCCCCAGGGGGGCGCAGTCGAGCACGCGCGATGTCAAAACCGGTTTTTTCAGGCGCGGCAAAGACTATTACCTGATCGCGGTCAATAACGGCGATGAGGATAAAAGCGCGAGCGTCCATCTCCACGGGCTGGACCACATGAAGGGCCGCATTCGCGTTCAGGATATGACTCATTCGCACCACGCCATTTACACTTATGAGCGTCTGCGTCCTTTTAGTTTTGAAGTCCCCCGCAAGGACGGCAAGGTTTTCCGTTTCCGCGCCCTTTCTTCCTGAAAGCCGAACCGGCCCTTGACGGGCCCACTTTAGTTCCTCCGGCTTATGCCGTTATTTAAGCCAAGACCATGTACGAGTCCTATTTCGGCCTCAAAGAATCTCCGTTTAACGTTACGCCCGATCCAAAATTTCTCTATCTAAGCCAATCCCATCAGAACGCTCTTTCCGCCCTGCTTTACGGGGTCGAGAGCCGCAGGGGATTTATCCAAATTACGGGAGAGATCGGGGCGGGGAAGACGACGCTTTGCCGCCTTTTACTCCAAAAGCTGGTCGGGGTCGCGCACTCTTCTCTTGTCTTGAATCCCAAGCTTTCCCAGTTTGAGCTTCTTCAGGTGATGGTCGAGGATTTCGGGATCACGCCCAAGGGGAAGAAACGTAAAGACTACTTTGAGGCGCTCAACAAGTTTCTCTTGGAAGAACTGGCGCGGGGTTTTAACGCGGTCGTCATCATTGATGAGGCCCAGCTCCTGACGCCCAAGGCGCTTGAACACATCCGGCTTCTTTCCAATTTTGAAACTTCGAGCCAGAAACTTCTGCAAATTATTTTGGCCGGCCAGCCGGAACTAAAAGATCTCTTGAACCGAAAAGATCTGAAGCAGCTGCGCCAACGCATCACCATCCGGGCCCATCTTCCCGAACTTTCCCGGGAAGACACGGAAACCTATGTGGAACACCGCTTAAAAGTCGCGGGAACGGAAAAACATCTCTTCACCAAAGACGCGCTTGACATGATCTACCAGCTTTCTTCGGGAATTCCGAGGTTGATCAACGTGCTGGCCGACCGGGCCATGATCGCCGCTTACATCCAGAATTCGCCCGTCATTCATGCCTCGATGGTCGAGACCGCGCAGGCCGATCTCGAAGGAGCGCTAAGGTGAGCTTGATCCAGCAGGCCCTTGAAAAAGCGGGAAGGATTCCTTTGAAAGTGCCGGAAGGCCCGGGAACCGCGTTTGCCGGTACCCGGGTTTCAGAACTCCCGCCGGGTCCGCCCCAGGCGAGCGCCGGGAGGCCCCTGGCCGGAGAGATTTTTAAAAAAACGGCCCGGATGCTTCTTAACGCGGAGACCTTTAAAGTAGCGGGTCTGGTGGGGGTGGGATTTCTTGCCTTTACGGTTTTGTTTTATCTGGCGATTTTTGTCCGCAATTTCGTGAAACTTCATTTGCCTTCAGCACAGGCCCGAACGGTTTTTTCGGTTCAAAAGACGGAAAGCGCATCGATGAGGGCGCCGGGCGTTTTTCCCGCGCAGCCGCCCGCAGCCGCCCCGAGCCCCCCAATAACCGCACCGACTCAAACGTCCGCCCCCATGCCTCCCCCGATCCTGCAAAGCCGAGCAGGAATGAAACAGGAACAGGCCTGGATGCCGAATTTTGTCCTGACCGGGGTGACCTCGGCCGGGGACGTGCCTTTAGCGCTGATCAATAATGAAATCGTGCGCGTGGGCGACAGGCTTCCGGAAGGCGCGATCGTCCGGGAGATCCAGTCTCATGCCGCGGTCCTTGAGTTTCAGGGTAAAGAAATCAAGCTGAAGCTTTAAGATCACTCGGCGCGGTTCAGGTTTTCTACAAAGAACTTTACTTTTTCTCCCGCTTTCCTATAATCCACACGCTTCACATTTGTTCTTTCAATTGCACATACCAGGGGTGCCGGTCCCTTATCCAAAGGGCCGGCTTAATAGGGAAGAGAGCTCCGGAATATTCGGGGACTCCACGGTGCCGCCGCTGTAGGCAAGAACGAAAGCGAAAAACCACTGTCCGAAAGGATGGGAAGGTTCGCCGGTAGGAAGCTATACGCTTGCCAGTCAGAAGACCTGCCTTTGGAAAACGTTCTTCGAGCAAAGAGATCCAAAGCGGATATTCTTGTCCCCTTTCTTGTCCCTCTGCCGAAGGACACCAAAAGGGGATTTTTCATGTCTGGGAACGAGCGATTCCTCAAGAAAAGCCGGTTTGTTTTAACTTTCCTATTGTTTTTTATTTTTTTTCAACCGGTGTTTTTGTTTTCAGCGTCTCTTACCCGCGAAAATTCCGAAACCCCTGATACGAATTCTGTAAGCGCGCCTCCGGTCACGACAGTCGTTTCCGCGACCCGCCGGGAGATGCCCCTTGAAGAGTCCACTCGTTTCGTGAGCGTGATCACCCGGGAGCAGATTGAAAGAAGCGGGAAGACCTATGTCTT
>JAHFHI010000244.1 GCA_023246995.1 Candidatus Omnitrophota bacterium | reverse complement strand
TTCATCACGGCCTGAAGGCGGTTATACCGAGTATGGCGTCAAGCCCTTTGGCGCCAAAGGCTACAAACCGGGAGCGGTGACGCCGCACGCCAGTGTTCTTGGCCTTGAGATGGAGCCTGAAAAAGTCGTGGCCAATCTGCGAGAGCTGATCAAACGTTACGATATTTACGGCGAGTATGGATTTTACGATGCGGTCACGGTGCTGCCTGAAAAAGACAACCCGGAGTCCCATGAGGGCCTTGTGGCTCGAAAATATCTGGCGCTGGATCAGGGGATGATTTTTGTCGCGCTGAACAACTATTTAAATGACGGCGCTATCCGGAAACGCTTTCATCAGGATCCCGTGATGAAGAAGGCCGAGAAGCTGTTAAGCGCGGAAAAATTTTTCGAAGAGTCTGAAACTCCGAAAGCCGCCGCCTAATTTTCTACTCGTGAAGCTTCCGTCCGTGATTGCCCAGGGGATTTTAGCAATCTATGGTCTTGGCCCCGGAGTGGAAGCATTCTCAACCACCCGCCAATTTCCCAGAGCCGGTCACCGCCAAATGCTGGAGCGTTTTGGTATAGCCCCCGAGAACGTTGCCGCTGTAAAACAGGTGCACGGCTCTGAAGTTGCTCAAATCCGATCGGCGGAAGCAAAACCTTCGGTTGCTTTTGAAGCGGACGGACTTATGACCGATGTTCCGGGGCTGGTCTTGAGCGTCCTTACGGCCGACTGCCTGCCTGTCTTTTTCTTTGATCCCGGCGGCCCTGCTGTGGGAATCGCTCACGCGGGTTGGCGCGGGCTTCGTGCAGGTATTCTTGAAAAAACAGTCGCTCTTTTGCGCCGGAATTTTGACGGCCGTTTTGAAACCATGCGCGCGGCTTTCGGTCCCGCCATCCGTAAATGCTGCTACGAAGTCGGCAGTGAATTCGCGGATTACTTTCCCCAGTCTTTCAGCAGCGGCCCCATTCCCGGCAAAGGGATGATGGATCTTTCATCCGAGGCCCGCGCGCGCCTTGAAGCTGCCGGCCTTTTGCCGGGGCATATCTCGGACTCGAGCATCTGCACCGCCTGTCAAGATTCGCAATTTTTTTCAGCGCGCCGGGGGGATGCGGCTGAAAGGATTTTTTCTTTTATCCGCATTTCCTAGCGCTTTTCTGCGGCGCGACGCTGTGTTATAATCCCGCTCCGAAATTCGAGATAATGAGGAGGCTTTATCCATGCAGGCAAGTTCCATTCGTAAAGGCATTACCATAAAATTCCTGAACGATCTCTATATCGTGATCGACTTTCGCCATTACACCCCCGGCAATAAGCGCGGGTTCGTGCAGGCGACCTTAAAAAGCCTTACTTCCGGGAGGATTATTCAAAATAAGTTTTCTTCCGACGACGATGTGGATCGTGCCGTGCTCGACTCCAAGAAGTGTCAATTCCTCTATAGCGACGCGGAAGGCTATCACTTCATGGATCTCGAGGATTTTCATACCTTTTCGCTGGGCGAGGACATCCTCGGCGATTCCCGCTTTTATCTCAAGGAAAACATGGAAATCGTGATTGATTTCTACGAAGGCAAGCCCGTAGTCCCCGAGCTTCCAATGGTCGTGAGCCTGAAAGTGACGGAGGCTCCCCCCTGGATCAAGGGGGACTCGGTTTCAAACAATAACAAGCCGGTGGTTTGCGAGACCGGACTGAAAATACAGGTTCCCATATTTATCGATGAGGGAACCCTGATCAAAGTTAATACCGAAACCGGCGAGTATCTCGGCCGCGCCTGACGAAGTCCCTCCTTTAAAAGTCTAGAATTTCTTATAGCAGCGGCATCTTCTTAAAGAGTTTTAAAATCACATACTTGACACCCCGAAAAGTGTCGAGTACGGTTTAGTGTCACTAAAATTAAGGGCCTCAATAGCGAATGAGAAAGATGAAACGTTATCCTTTAGCACTTAAAGCCATCGCCGCCGTTTTGTCTCTAAGCCTGTGTGTCCCTTCGCCCGGAATCGCTGCCGGGATAGGACCCGGCGTGGGGGAAGTCCGCATTCCCTCATTGGCGCAGGATATTGAAATACCGGAAGCCCTCGGGAAGGTCGAGGAACGCTTTATCCCTTGGGACGTGCCGGGCGGCGGTGAGCCGCCCTTTATCGCCCACATCCAGGACGCTCACTCGAGTCTGGAAGCCCAGCAGAATATCCGGAGGATGCTGCATCATTTGCACGATCAGTACGGCCTGGACGTGATTTTCCTCGAAGGAGCCATTGCAAAACTGGACCCCAAACTCCTTGAGTTTTTTAAAGATCCGGAGCTCAATTTGAGAGCCGCGGAAATTTTTGCCAAACAGGGAATTATCGGCGGAACGGAATTATTCCTGCTCGACCAATGGCTTAGCGAAAAAAAAGAAACAGTGCAGGCTCTTGATGTGGAAGATGTGGAGCTCTACCGCGACGATCTCAAAGCTTTCCGCCGCGTGCTTCGCGACAGCGAAAATGCCGAACAGTTCCTCGGGCGCCTCAAGTCTGAAATTTTGAGCGCCGGGTCACGGGTCTTCAATAAGGAGCTTAAGGATTTCCTCCGCCAGTGGCTTTTTTATCAGGACGCACAGGGCGAGCTCATGCGTCATCTGGGGGTTCTTGAGCGAGCAAGCCGCGAAAAACTCGGCGTGGATCTGAGAACTGCGCGCACCCAGCTTGATTGGCCCCAGCTTGTCCGTTTCTTCAAACTCGAGGAGCTGCAAAAACAACTTAATCTTAAAGACGTCGCGGAGGACCGGGCCCGGCTCACGCAGTGGGCCGCGACTCAAGGGATTGATGCGTCTCTGATTAAGGAAATTGCGGCAATCAACCCTGCTAAACCCCGTGAGGCCCTTATCAAGGAAAGCCCCCGGGCATTTTTTGAGCGGTTTTTTGAAGCTGCGCAACCCAAAGGGTTTCGCTTCGAAGATTATCCGGCGTTTAAGATTTTTGCCGGGACGCTTATTTTACAGCGCGAAATCCTCGCCGGGGAACTCTTTAGCGAGACCCGGGCGCTCACGGATGCCATTTTGGAGAAGTTGTCTGTCAATCGCCGGGAACGGGAACTCCTCGCCCTTTATAAGGATTACCTCCTGCTTAAGAAGCTCTTCTCTCTGGAAG
>JAHFHI010000243.1 GCA_023246995.1 Candidatus Omnitrophota bacterium | reverse complement strand
CCTTGAGGCCATGGAAGGCGTCAAAATCGAGCGTGAAAACCAGACCCTCGCCACGATTACTTTTCAGAATTATTTTCGCATGTATAAAAAAATCGCCGGCATGACCGGGACCGCCGCCACCGAGGCCGTGGAATTCGAAAGAATTTACAAGCTCGGGGTGGTGGTCACCCCGACCAACCGGCCCTGCGTGCGCCACGACCACGCCGACTGCGTTTACCGCACCGAGCGCGAAAAATTCGAGGCCGTGGCTAAAGAGATCGTGCGCGAGCACAAGCAGGGACGGCCGGTTCTGGTGGGGACGATTTCCATCGAGAAGTCCGAACGCTTGAGCCATATGCTGAACCGCCAGAATCTTCCGCACACGGTGCTGAATGCCAAATATCATGAAAAAGAGGCGGAAATTATTTCCCTGGCCGGCCAGGAAAGCGCGATTACGATTGCGACCAACATGGCGGGCCGCGGCACCGACATTGTCCTCGGAGCGGGCGTCAATACCAAAGGGGGGCTTGCTGTGATCGGGACCGAGCGTCATGAGGCGCGGCGCATCGACAATCAGCTCCGGGGCCGAAGCGGCCGCCAGGGCGATCCGGGTTCCTCAAAATTTTTTATCTCGCTTGAGGATGATCTCATGCGTATTTTCGGCTCCGACCGTATTTCCGGCATCATGCAGAAACTCGGCATGGAGGAGGGCGAGGAGATCCAGCACCCCCTTGTTTCCCGCGCCATTGAAACCGCGCAGAAGCGCGTGGAAGGCAGGAATTTCGAGGTGCGTAAGCACCTGCTCGAGTACGATGATGTCATGAACCGCCAACGAGAAATCGTTTATGCCGAACGCGACCGGCTGCTCAAGGGAGACGGCGTGCGCGAGCGGGTCATGGACATGATCGAAGACGTGGTCGAGGACCTGCTCGCCACTTACGCCCACCCGGATATGCGGGAGGAGCAAAAAAATTCCGAAGGGCTTGGCCAGGCGCTCAAGCTTAAATTCGGAGTCGATCTTGAAACCGCCGTGAAGCAGAATTTCGATGATTTAGACGGCCTGCGGGAAGCCCTTCTTAACGGGCTTCGCGACTGTTACGCGGTTCGGGAACGGGAATTCGGAGTAGAACGGATGCGCTTTTTAGAGCGTTATATCCTGCTCCAGGTGCTGGACAGCAAATGGAAGGACCATCTCTACAGCCTGGACAACCTCAAAGAGGGGATCGGCCTGCGCGCTTACGGTCAGCGCGATCCGCTTGTGGAATACAAGCGTGAGGCTTTTGGTCTTTTCGACGCGCTTATCCAGAGCGTCAAGGCGGAAGCGGTGGAACTTTTATTCCGGGTGCAGGCGGTGCGCGAAGAGAAAGTGGCGAGCGTGCTTGAGGGGGCGGGGGCGGAGTTCCTTCATCCGGAGTCCGAAGGGATGAAAGCCGCGCCGTCCGCCAGGGGGGCCGCTCCGGAACACGCTTCTCCCGAGCCGTTTAACCCGGGTGTAAACCGTGAAGGCCCGCGGGCGGAAACTTTACGCCGTTCCGAACCCAAAGTAGGAAGAAACGATCCCTGCCCCTGCGGGAGCGGAAAAAAATACAAAAAATGCCATGGCGTCGGGGAATAACCCGCGCCTTTGCTCATGAAATTTTCTTTATTTAAACCGGGCGCGGCGAACCTTAAAGCCCTCACGCCCACCCGGCTTGCCATCGCTTCGGGCAGCTTTCTTTTTCTTTCTTTCCCCGGATTTTCACTTGGATTTCTGGCCTGGGGAGCGCTCCTTCCGCTTCTTTTTGCGCTCCGCCGCGCGCCGTCCCGGGGATCGGCCGCCCTGCTCGGGCTGATCACAGGGCTTGTCTTTTTTTTGATTTCCATTCATTGGATGACTCATGTCACGACATTCGGCTGGATTTTTCTGGGATTTTTGGAGGCGGTTTTTCTGGTGCTTTTCAGCCTCGCGGTTTATGAAGGCCGGCACCTTTCCGGAGTTTTGCGCGCCGGCTGGATTGCCCTTGCCTGGGTCTCCTGTGAATTTCTGCGCGCTGAAATTCCGGTTTTTGGCCTGGGGTGGAATCTTCTGGCCTATTCCCAGGCGCCGTATCCGGTGATCCTCCAGGCGGCCAATGCCGTGGGCGCTTACGGCCTCGGGGCATTCATCGCGTTTGCAAACGGACTGCTTGAAGAGATGCTGTCTTCCGGTCGAAGCCCTTCTGTGGCCGATGAAGGGAAAACCAAAGTTTTGAAGCGTTTTTTGTCTCCCGTCGTGTTTTTAGCTGTCTCAATAGGATTACTGCTCGGGCACGGGTTCTATCATCTTCGCGGCGTTGAGCTTTCCGAGGCGCGCCTGCGTATTTCGGTCATTCAGGGCAATATTCCGCAGGACATCAAATGGGCCGGTGAAGCCCGCGAGAAAATTCTTTCGATTCATTCCAAGCTAAGTGAGCTGGCATCGTTTGATGGACCGGAATTGATCGTCTGGCCGGAGGCCTCGTTTCCCGGTTATTTTAACCGCGACCTAGAGCGGCATCGGATACTTGAGCAAGTCAAACGCCTCGGGATTCCTTTTCTAATCGGGAGCCCGCATCTGGAGTCCCCCGAGCAGGCTTTTAACAGCGCCTACCTGATCAATGCCGACGGCGTGCTCGCCAAACGTTATGACAAGCAGTATCTGGTTCCGTTCGGAGAGTATGTCCCCCTGAAACTTGTTTTCAAGTGGCTCGAACCCCTGGCCTATTCACTCGGTGTGAGTGATTTTTCCCGGGGCTACGAACCCACTGTCTTTGACTTGGTCAACGGCGAAATCCGCTTTTCCACGCTGATTTGCTTTGAAGACGTCTTCCCGAATTTGGCGAGGCATTTTGTGGAGCGGGGAGCTGATTTCCTCACGGTGATTACCAATGACGCCTGGTTCGCGAAGACCGCCGCGCCCCATCAGCATTTGCAAGCCTCGATTTTCCGGGCTGTGGAAAACGGGGTAAGCGTGGTCCGAAGCGCCAACACCGGGGTTTCAGCGTTTATTTCACCCCGGGGGATCGTGACGGCCAGGGTCGAGAACGCCAAAGGAGAACCCCTTTTTGTGACCGGCCACAGGACCGAGGAAGTGGATGTGCGCCCCCGGCCGACCCTTTACCGCCGGGGAG
>JAHFHI010000018.1:7469-10226 GCA_023246995.1 Candidatus Omnitrophota bacterium | reverse complement strand
GACAATATTTTCTCTAAAGACAGCGCGCTTGTTTTTCCCGGGCTGCGGATCCAGGGAGGCATTTGGAATCTGCCCAGGCATATTGAAGGCACGAGGGAGGTGCCTAGCCAGCTCCGGCGGTTAAGTGGCTACTGGGACGGGGTGGATGTCCTGGAGAGATTTTCAAAAGGGCTTAGGCAGGTGCTTGAGCCCGGAGCGGCTTTCCGGGTCTGGAACGATCCGGTGAACATGAGGCGCGCGGAAGTCCAAAATATTTTTGTCTCCCAGGGCCTTAAAACCGACATGGATCTTGATGTGACCGCTCCCGGGCCGTATGTTTTCAATATTCGTAAACCCCTCGAATCTTCCGGCCGTTCGGAGGTGAGAACGGCCGAGTCCTCCGGAGAGTTTGCGGCTAAAGTCCGGGTGATCGGCGGCGCCGATGATCACGGGCCGGGCGCGAGTTCATTCTTGGTTTCAATCGGAGGCAAAAGAATTCTTCTCGACGCGGGTGCTGACAGCGCGGCCCGGTTCGAAGGGGTTCCTGAAAGCGAAGGGCCGGAAATCATTCTTTTGAGCCACGCGCACCGGGATCATTCCGGCGACATTCCCCAAGCCGCGGCGCGTTTTGTGGATGCGGCGCTCTACGGCACGCTTCCGACCATTCAAAGCGCCTCTTATATCTGGAAAGACGGGGTCAGTTTCGTTAAAGGCGACAAAAAAGAGGCGCGCGAAAATATCAAGGCGGCCCGCGACCGCATGATTCCGATCAAGCCCGGGGTGTGGTACCAGGCCGGTGAAAATCTGAAAATGTTTCTGTCGCCGGCTTCCCACATTTGGGGCGCGAACATGATTTATCTGGTCACGCCGTGGGGGAACATGCTTTATACCGGGGATTTTTCAGGCGACCCCATCCGGGGCGCGGATCTCCTTGAAGTGCTTGAGAACATTCCCATCGATTACCTTTGGGAAGAGAGCACCTACGGCGAAAGGCCGCGCGAGAAAAACCGCGGTGAGCGCGAGCGTGAATTTATCGCCGCGATCCGCGAAACTTTTGATCAGGGCGGGAACGTGCTCATTCCCTCCTTTGCCCTCGGCCGGACGGCGGATATCGCGCTCACCATCAGAAGCCACCAGAAAACCGGAGAGATTCCGGCCGGCACAAAAATTTTCATCGATGGCTTGGCGGCCGAAATTCTCGAGAATTATGAGCGCTTTCTTGCCGACAGCACCGACCCCAAGGACCGGGAAACCTATGAGCTCCTTTTCGGGGAGGGGTCCGACATCCAGTACGTGACCCCCCGGCTTCGCCAAGAGATCGTGGAGGGAAAAATTAAAGAGCCCTACGTGGTGCTTTCGGGTTCCGGCATGCTCCACGGCGGCCGCGCCCTTTATGAATATCTTCCGGCCATGGCCGGGGATCCCAGAAACGCCATTTTGCTGGTGGGGTATCAGGCCGCCGGATCGCTCGGCCGTCTCATCCTTGACGGCAAGCGTTCCGTCTATGTCGAGGGAACCCAGATTCAAATCGAAGCGCGGGTCGGCTACCATGACTTCGGGGCTCACGCGGATCAGCAGAACCTCGTGGACCTGCCGGTGCGCGTCAAGGCGCGGCAGGTTTCTTTGATTCACGGCTCGCTTAAAGCCAAGGAAACCCTAGCGGAGCTTCTGCGTAAGCAGGGTTTCAGCGTGAAGATTCCGAAAACCGGCGACGAGCTTGAGCTGGAAGCCCTTCCCGAAGAAATGCTCACGAGCCGCAAAGATTTTTTCGATTCGCTCAAAGCCGAGCCGCTTCCCGAGGTTTCTCTCGGCCAGGCGGAGGCCGAGAAGGCGCCTCTTGGCGATAAAACGACCTGGAATTTCAAATCCGCAAAAGGAATTCTTGCGGGAATTCTTTTAAAGAAAGTCGGCCACCGCGCGAGCGACAGAAACCGCGAGCTCATGGAGCGTTTTATCCAATCCGTCGGGGCGGAGTCGGATGACGTGCGGCTGCGCCTGGCCGAGGAGGATTTCACGGAGAATCTTCGCGCAAGGCTCGAGGCACTTGCCGGTGATCCGAGACGGGAAGCCCGCGCCCGCGAGGAACTTTGGAATGAACTGATCACGAAATTCGGCTCGGACCTTTTCAAGGAGCCTCCGGCACCAAAACCCGCTCCGGTCAAAGAGCCGAAGAAACCGCCCAAAACCTACGAGGAACGTTTCAAAGAAAATGTGGACTATTTTACCGCGGAAATTTTAAAGGCCTTCGGCGCCGCGACGCCTGCCAAGGGCACGCTTCATGCCCGGGTCCTTTATTATCTGCCCTCGGTGATGGGGCTCATGCCCGAGGAAGCCCTGGCCCGGGAAGTGATCGGAAAATTTCTCGAAAGCGTGAAGCAGCCCGACGGCAGCTTGAGACAGGGCAATATTGCCATGGCCATCTCGGCTTATCTGCGGGAGCCAGCGGGCTCGCGCGGCCCGGAAAACTGGCGCCGGGCCTGGTTTTCGCTTCTACGAAAATTCGGGCCCTCCGGCGCCACCCGCTCGGAGGTGCGGGTTCAAGCGGAGAACGGGATGCCGGATCTCCATGAAGCGCTGATGCGGGAGCTCGTGAGCGAGTTCGGAAGTACGGTGATTCTTAGAAAGCTAAAAGGCATCGAACTTGGCCCGGGCGGGCGGCTCGGGTTGCTTGAAGCGTTGCGAGCCAAAGGGGTGGATATGGCGGGCGTGGGAAAAGGTCTTGGAAAATCCGCGGGCTATCTTCATGAGGTGGCATCCTACGGAGATTACTTCAAGGAT
>JAHFHI010000018.1:0-7459 GCA_023246995.1 Candidatus Omnitrophota bacterium | reverse complement strand
GGACATTGACCGGGCTCTTTATTCCGATCCTCTCATGATGGAATTGCCGGAAGCTCGAAAGCGTGAAGAGAGGATCCGCCTGCGTTTCGAACCCCTGATAGCAGCACTCAAACCCGGAGGCCTTTTGATAACCACTTACCGCAGGGGGGAGGAGGAGAATCTGTTATCCCAAGCCGAAGCCGCGAAACTCGGGCTTCGGCTTGAGAAGCGTTTTTCCCTGATTGCGGCCCTTGCAGCGACTTATCCCGGCCAACCCAGCCTTCCCATTCCTGCCATTGTGACGGTATTCAAAAAGATTGCTTTCCCGGCGGTCTCTCATGCGCCAGAGACGCGCTCCGAAGTGCGGGCCTTGTTACCTTTGGATACGCCCGCAGAAAGACGTGTCAAAATTGTCGAACGCATCCTCGCTCCTCTGACCGAAGCCAATCAAATCGAGACGGATCTTTCAAACCTAAAAACCATCCCCGAATTTAAGGCTTTTAAAGCGGCCATTCAGGAAGCCCCGGGGATGGCTAACTATTTTGCCCCGTTTCATTTTGACCGGCTCGAACTGAACCTTGATGAAGGCGGACGCCGGGCGCGTTTTGGTTTAAGCCGCGGCCTGGAGCTCACCATCGTGTCGCTTGTCCGGGACGAAAGGGGCCAGCACCGAACGCATATTTTTAGAGTCAAAAATCCCGTTACGGGAACGGAAAAAATTGTGGGCTACATGAACTACTCAATCCGTGAGCCGGACTTGGGCGAGGCCCGTCCTTCGGCCCCTATGGGGATTGATATTTTTATTCCCTACCGGGGAGGAAAAGATCCCGAGCTTTCCATCGACAGCCGGGAAATTTTTGAAGCCTCTCTGCGTATGATTCGGCACTTTCACCCTGAAATCGGCCAGTTCGAGCTTTTGAGCGGAGGACAGATCAGGGACATCTGGGCCCCCGCTTCTCAAGCAGAGGGCGACACCGTTCAGATCGGAGACATGGTTCAGAACGCCAAGTTTTATCTGGACGAGGGCTTTTTCCCGGAGGGTTATTCCGCCCAAGCCGACGCAGCGCTCGCGCGGAGAATCAAAAAAGAAAAAGTCGGCGCGGCCGAGCTTGAGCGCCTTGCCCGGCTCGCCCCGTTTTGGATCCTGCCCCTGGGGCGCTCGGAAGTAAGAATCGCGGCGGAATAGTATGAATATGAAACCTCGCTCAAATTCGGGTGGCGCTCGGGAGGCATCCTGGAGCTTGAGATCGGTGGCGCCATTTATGAGCTTGATGGACCCAAGGATATTTTATGGCAGACCCCTGACGGCCCTCCGATCACGGTGGAGGCGGCTTTTTTATCTTACCTGACCTCGGTCATCAGTTTCATGAGCTACACGGGCGGCGTTTTGGATGCCGTCGAAAAGGAAATTCTTTTCAAGGCCGTCTATAACGACCAGCGGCTCGAAATTCGGCTCGGAAGCCCAGAATCCGCTCGGCCGCACAAGAGCCTGGAGTTTATTCTGGATTTAAAAACCGGCAGATTGAAAGCGGTTCCCGAAGACTTTGAAAATTTAAATACCGAGGCGCTTACGAAAGCGGTGGTCGCGCTTGGCTATCTGCCCGCCCTTAGCGACCGGGCGCATCCGAAGGAAGCGCGCGAGATATTGGCCTCTTACCACCGGAGCACTCCGGAGCAGAGAATGGAATTCCTCCGTGGCCGCGCCTGGCCCGATGCCCGTTCGGAAGTAAGAGCAGCCCCAGTGCCTGAAGACGTTACCGCGATCCTTGCGAAGGCCGGTTTTTCAATGCCTGAAAAACTGGATTTAAAGCAAGCCACGGCTCTTTATGAATCTCCGCAGATCGGAAGCCTTACCGAGGAAGAGCATGTGCGTCTCCTCGCGTTTCTTTGGGAGGAGCGCTCCGGAATCAAGGCCGGAGCGTCGCCTGAAGTTCAGAGAAGCCTGATTGATAAAATCATCCTTCACCGCGCGGAACTTGGTGCCTTGACTCTCGCGGATCTGGCCCTCGGGGACGTTCGCGGAAGCACCCTCATTTGGGTCAAAAAGCATATCCCTGAAATTTCCCTTGAAGAGGAGGTTCTTTTGTGGGAGCTGATGTGGCAGAAAAACCGGGCCATGACCACGCGCTCGGGCTATCTCGCCGAAGACCCTCTTGTTCAAAGAGTCATTCGCGCAAAAAATGACGCGGGGGAAATTGCAGGCGTGCTTGATCTCGGGAGCGGCCCGGAGGCTCGCGCGCTTCGAAAACTCAAAAGCGAATACGGCGACCGGGTGGATGCTTTTGGCGTGGACCTGCACTTCAAGGTCAGCGTTGAAGAAATGCTTAAAGAGGGTGTCCACCTTAATGCCGTGGACGCAAGAAAAGGCCTGCCTTTTGCGGATAATTCCTTTGATGCGGTCTACGCCTCTTTCCTCCTGGAATATATGAATCGCGGGGAATTTGGAAAAATATTTTCGGAAGTCGTGCGGGTCCTGCGCCCGGGAGGGATTTTTGTTTTTAATGATGCGCCCGATTTTTTCAGCTATAAAATCGGGCCCGCTTTAATCCGCGAGCTTGCCGAACCTTTGAATATTCGCTACACGTTTTTTCAGGACATCCGGGAGGCGGGTGCCGAGATTACCGTGATTGAGAAAAAACGCTCCGAGGTCAGGGCGGGAATTAAGCGAATCTTAATCGTTGACGACGACGAGGCCGGGCGCGAGGCGCACAGGGCCGTGATCGAAAGGTGGGCCGAGTCGAAAAAGATTAACCTGGAAATCCTGGAGGCTAGGGACGGCCGAGAGGCTCTCGCGCTTTACACGCAAAGTCTTTCTTCCGAGCAGGGCCCCATTAATTTTATTTGGACGGATCTTGAGATGCCGGGCCTGGACGGCGTGAGCCTGGCGCGTGAGGCCAAGGCGCTTCGCCCCGAAACGCCGGTTGTCATTTGGAGCGGAAACTCCGAAAAGATTCAGGAGCGGGTCCAAAAGGCCGGACTTTTGGGCGGCGATGTCCATTCGGTCCTTACAAAGCCGGCCTCGAAGCATGTCATTTTCTTCAAGCTTGATGAAATCCAAAAAATCGCCCGTTCGGAGGTGCGTAGCGACAAATTCGCAGGGCGGGGGGACGTCGTTTTAAGCCCGTCTGAAAAAGCATTGTTCGAAGGGCCGAGGCAAAAGGCGGTGCCCCTGCGGCTTGAAGCGATTGGGCTCTCCTCGCTTGCGGGGATTTTGTCGTCTCTTTTGGGGCGCCGGGTTTATTCGGAGAAAGCCGGGCTCCTGCCGCCGGCCGCTTCAAAAGTGATTGAGACCCGTCTTGGCCGAGGACGGCTGGTTCAGGGCCCGGGTTTTAAGGCCTGGCTTGACGCGCTTGGCGCCTCCGAAGGCCGGCTTATTTTGGGAGAGGGATGGATGCGCCGCCTTGCGGCCAAGAATCCCCGGGCGCTTTATTTGCTGCTCAAAGCGCTTGCGGCGCTTTATCAGGATAAAAAATTGTCGGAGCCCCTGCTTGCCGTCTCGGGTTCGCCGGATATTTTAAAAGTTATGGCCGAAGCCCTCCAGCGCTCGGGCAACGCCATTCAGGGTGAGGAGATCGCGGAAGTCCAAAGGCTTGTCCATGACGTCGGCCTTGAAAAGCTGGTGCGCGTTCTTCCCCGTGAATCGGCCGCGGAGTATGTGCGTACCCATGATTACGGGGTCGCGGTTTTACGCGACGGGCAGGATTCCCTCGATTCCGGGCTTGTGGGAGCGGAATTTCTACTCGACCCCGCCACGCCTCTTGACGATACCGAGCTCGCGGGCATGCCGTTTCTCATGCTTGCGCTTTTAAAAGCCGCGGCGCTGGTGCGCTCCACGCCCGATCCGGCCAAACAGCGCGAGATTTTGAGCCGTCAGCTCGAGCGGCTGATCCCCGGGGCCAAACCTTCCGCCGCGGGCTTTGTCATTGAGCTTGCCGCTTACATTGAGCGGGAAATCCTCGAAGAAAAACTTCTCGCGGTTTCCGCCTAAACATTAATTCTCCTTAGCAGGAGTTTTTCCCTCATCCCAACCTTCTTCCCTGGGGGAGAAGGGATTGCCTGTAAGCGTGCAAAAATCAACTCATGGAGTGAACACCCCGTGAGGATATCCCCGTCCTGATTTTTTCTCGGCGGCGGAGGAAGTCGAAGAATTTTTTCCGCCGCAATCAATCTTCAGCGGAGCGATAGGCATTATAATATTTTCCGTGGCGGATAGGATTTCTCCCTCTCCTTTTGGGAGAGGGCAGGGGTGAGGGGGCGTCCCCCCCCCGGTGCGAGCCCGTTAACGGTTCAGGGCTTTTAGGACTTCCGGATGGTTTTTAAGAGAACCGTCGGCCTGAACGGCTTTTTTGAGGTAGGTCTTGACGTCCTTCAATCGGCCCATCTTATCCGAAAGCCGGGCCATGTTGACAAAAATCTGGGCGTTTTCCGGCGTCAGCGCCGAGAGCTTTTCATAAATTTCAAAAGCCTCGGGATTTTTTCCGCTCTCTTCGAGCGCTCCGGCAAACCATTCGTAGGCGGGCCCGAATTTCGGATAGCGCGCCAGAAAATTTTTGCCTATTTTTTCTTTTTGCTCGTCCGTTCCGATTTTGAAAGTGATAAAAGCGGCTTTGGCCCAGGCATCGAAGTCTTCTTCGTTCGCGCCCAATTTCCGGCTGAAAAGTTCCAGCGCCCGCGGATAATCCTGGGCCGTGAGATTGGCATTGGCGAGGGCGGTCAGATATTCGGTGTTTCCGGGGTCCAGGGCCGAGGCCTTTTCAAAGGCTTGCAGGGCCTTCGGGTTCTCATTTTTATCCTGAAGCGTCAGGCCGAGATAATAATAAGCTTCGGCTGAAGGCGAAGTTCCGGCCGCGGCTTTCGAAAGCACCTGAAGCGCCTGGTCCTTCAAATCGCTCTTGTAAAGGAGCATTCCCTCAAGCACGGGAAGTTCGGGGTCGTCGGGCGTGATTTTTTTTGCCATCCCGAGCGCCCGCTCGGCCTCGGCAAACATGCGCTTGGCCATATGGCCCCGGGTGATGGATTTGTAAAACCCCGTATTTTGATCCGCGGGAGGATTCAAATTTTTCAGAAGGGAATAGTCCCAGGTGCGAAACATGTTGAGCATGGTGAAGTTTTCCTTGAGCGTGTCTTTGTAAAGATTACGCGGCGCGGAAAATTCAAGCCGGGGGTGATTGTCGCTGTTGATCTTGGCGTCCTTGCCGAGCCGGCGCAGCGCTTCGTCGGTGAGCCAGAGGCTCGCCATGAGCGATTCGGCGTTTTGAATTCCGTGCGGCGCGAGGTCGGAAGCGACCGAAGGAATTTCAAGCGTCTTTTGAAGACGCGTAAAATCAAGCGTCTGTTCCGTATCGCTTCCGATCAGCATGAGATCCGGAAAATAGGAAGTCCAGAGGCTCGTATGCTTGAAGGCGAGCGTAAAGGTATTCAGGATCATGCGCATGTCTTCGGCCGACATGCTGTAGGCGTGCAGCCACTGGCAGACGATTCCACCCGGGGCGAGCCTCCGGGACATGGTTTTGTAATGTTCGAGAGAAAAAAGATTCGCCACCCCGGCCATCCAGGGGTTCGAGGGTTCGGAGATGATGACGTCATAACGTTCCGGGCTTACCAGCACAAAGTTTCTTCCGTCGTTGGCAAAAATCTTGACCCGCGGGTCGTCAAGCACGCGGCGGTTCAGCTTGCTAAAAAGCCGCGCGGCTTCGACCACTTCGCTTTCAAGCTCCACGGTATGGATTTCCTCCACGGGGTGCGAAGCCGCGGCCGCCGTGGTGGAGCCGCTCCCGAGACCGATAATGAGAACTTTTTTTGCGTCCGGGTGAATGAGCAGGGGCAGATGACCCAGGAAAAATTGCGTGAAGGCATCCTGGTTCGAGGCATCCACCTTGCCGTTGACAGACAGGGAAAGGTTGTCGCGCAGGCGCGTGACGCTCACCGTGGCGCTTGTGCCCTCCTGATAAAAAAGGAGCTCGCGTTCGCGCATGGAATTGACCAGGTCTTTTCTGCTAAGGCCGACGGCACGGAAAGGTTTGACCGCCAGGTCGCTTGAAAGAAACGAGCGGTCCCAGGGTCCGGCCGTGACCGCGGTGAGAAGGGCGAGGGCCGAAAGGCCGGCCAGCACACCGAGGCGTTTGGGATTAAGAAGCTTTCGGTCCAGAAAGAAGCTTACGATTCCGATCGCGGCGTTCAGGCCCGATGCCAAAAGAAGCGTGTTGCGGATGCCTATCGCGGGCATGATGAAAAATCCCGTAAAGGCCGAACCGAAGATGGTGCCGAGGGTGTTGGCGAAATAAGCTTCGCCGAGCTCGTGACCGAGAGGTTTTGAGCGGCGGTAAACGTGAATGAAACAGGAAAAAAGCGCGCCGATACAAAGGGTCGGCGGGAGCATCACCAGACTGGAAAGTGCGAAGCGGCCGGTCTCAAGCAGGAATTGCGAACCTTTGGAAAAAGCGAAGATCTGCACGAAATAATAGGGCATGTCCCTCAAAAAGTTCATGCCCCAGAATCCAAAAATGGCGGTCAGGATTTCAAGCGCGCCGAAGACGGCAAAGTTTATTTGGATCCTTCGGGCCGCGAAGCTGAAGAGATAGCTCCCCAGCGCGAGCCCGAGAAGAAACGTGGCGAGCATGATCGAAAAGGCATAGACCGAACTGCCGAGCGACATGGCCAGGATCCTCGTCCAGCTGATTTCATACATCATGGAAACCGCGCCCGAAATTGCGAAGATAAAAAGCAGTAGGATCGAAAGAAGTCCGGGCGCGGGAGAGGTCGAGTTTGGGGCTAAAGCCTGCGGCGTGAACTTTTTTGCCGGGAGGACCGCGGCTGCCGACGGATTTTTCAAGCCGAGTGCCACATAACACACGGCAAAATTGAGCGCGGCCGTAAAAAGAACGGTCTGCCAGACCCCTAGGAATTGAAGGGCCACAAAACCGCTTAGAAGCACCCCGAGCACCGCGCCCGCCGTATTGAGCGCGTAAAGAAGCCCGATCTCGCGGGCTGTGTCTTTTTCTTCTTTAACGAAATATTTGGAGAGCACCGGGAGTGTCGCCCCCATGAGAAAGGTCGGAAAAAGAAGCGCGCCGAAGGCGGCCGCGAATTTAAAAAGGCTTGCGCTTAGAAATGAGGGATTAAAGGTCCGGTAAAAAAATATATTGAGAAGGTCCAGGCCCTTCCAGAGGAACGGGGTAAGGAGGGCATAAATGCCGACTCCGCCTTCCAGGAGTCCGTAAATCCGGACCGGATCTCCCTTGCGGTCAATCCACTTGCCGACAAAAAGCGCGCCGAGCCCGAGGCCAGCCATGTATCCGGCCAGGACCGTGCTGGCCGCAAAGGTGGTATTGCCGAAAATGAGGCCCATCACCCGGAGCCAGGCGATTTCATACATAAGCCCGCAGGCCCCGGAGACAAAGAAGCACCCGATCAGGATGCGGCTCACTTTTTTGGAGGAGAAAACAGCCCCCGGCTTGATGGTTTTCCGGTTCATGAAGTT
>JAHFHI010000242.1 GCA_023246995.1 Candidatus Omnitrophota bacterium | reverse complement strand
ATATCAGGGTTTGGTTTTATGAAGAGGGCCCCGGGAGCAGACACGGCGGGCCGAAGCTGGGTTTGTTGGTTTCGAAGAAAACGGATCGGCGGGCCGTAAAGCGCAATCAGTGGAAACGCAGGCTTCGGGAAGCTTTCCGGAGCAATCGCGCGCGGCTCAAGGCTTCGGCGATGGTGGTGGTGAAATCAAAAAGCGTTTCCGGGGTTCCGACATACAGGCAGTTGGAAACCGAAATGCTTGAACTTTTAAGCCGGATAGGGGCGTTAAAGTGAGAGGGTTTGTACTTAAAATGATAAGGGTGTACCAGTATACGCTCGCGGGATTGCTCGGGGGCCGGTGCAGATTTTTTCCGAGCTGTTCGGACTATGCGGCGGAAGCCGTCAAGCGCCGGGGGGTGTGGTCCGGCCTGGCAAGCGGCGCGAAAAGAATTTTAAAATGCCAACCCTTTCATCCCGGAGGTTATGACCCCGTTGAATAAAGACCCGAAGATGGAAAAAAATTACTGGCTTGCCCTGGGCCTTTCGATGCTGGTGCTGATGACCTATCCATTTATTTTGAAACGTGTTACGCCCCAGAGGCAAAGTCCTGCGCCGGCCGTGGAGTCAAGCGCCACGCAGATCCCCCAATCCGGGGCAGCCGCCCATGGGAATGCGCTTCAAACCAGCCAAGCGCAGGAAGCGCTCGAACAAGCCCAGATTCTGGATTATGAAAACCGTCAGTATGCCGCGCAGTTTTCCACTCGAGGGGCAAGCCTGATTCAGCTTTTTTACAAGGGAGAAGCCGGGAAGCGCAAGATCACCCAAAATCTTTTTTACAGCGGGAATCCGGAAAAGCCCGGGATTTTTACCCTCCTGCAAACGGACCCGGACGAAACGGAAAATCTTGCCGAAGCGATTTTTACGGTCAATCCAAAAACGGGCCAGGGCGCCGAGACACGGGATCATTTCGAGTTTTCTTATGAAAGACCCGGAGAGTATCGGATCATCAAGCGCTATGAAATGGGCGCTAAAACGCCGACTATTTTTTTACATATCCTTGTGGAGAACCTTTCGGAAACCAAAAAAGATTTTTCTCTTGCCCTGGGTTACGGCATGGATGTGGATCTCGCGCACGGCCTTCTCCCCAAGGATTACGAGGCGGTTGCCTACCAGGAGAAGATCCAATCCGCTCCGTGGAATAAAATTTCAAAAAAGGGTTTTTCTCTTACGGACGGAATCTTATGGACCGGACTGGTGAAGAAATATTTTGCCCTTCTTGTGCTTCCGGAGTGGAAAATTTTGGGCCAGGAGACATCCGGGGCGGACGGTAAAATGCAAACCACGCTTGGCCTCGAGCCTCTTAGGCTTTTACCCGGAGCCAAGAGCGAAAAGAAAATTATGATTTACGCCGGGCCGCAGCGCTATGAGACGCTCAAGGCCATCGGGCCCGAGCTGGAAAGCGTGCTTTCGAGAGGATTTTTCGGGCTTTTTAAAATCTGGCTTCTGATGGCGCTTAAATTTTTCCACGGCTTTTGCCAGAATTACGGCTGGGCGGTTATTTTTTTGACCATGGCCCTGAAGGGCCTGTTTACTCCCCTGACGCACATGAGTTATGCCTCCATGCGCAAAATGCAGGCGCTTCAGCCCAAATTAAAATCGTTGCAGGAGCGCTACAAAAAGGATCCCACGCGCCTCAATAAAGAAATGATGGAGCTCTACAAGCGAAACCGCGTCAATCCCATGGGCGGCTGCCTGCCCATGCTCCTGCAAATCCCGATTTTTATCGCTTTTTATCAGGTTTTGAGCGAAACCATCGAGCTGAAGGGTGCGCCTTTTATTTTTTGGATCCACGATCTGGCCGAACCCGACAAACTTTTTTCCTTTCCTGCCAACCTTCCCCTTCTGGGCGATAGTTTTCACCTCCTCCCCTTTCTCATGATCGGCTCGATGTTCTGGCAGCAGAAACTTACGCCCCAGGCGTCGACCAGTCCGGAACAAGCCCAGATGATGCAGTTCATGCCGGTTATTTTTGGGTTTCTTTTTTATAAAATGCCCTCCGGGCTTGTTCTCTACTGGTTTGTCAATAATCTTCTGACCATCCTCCATCAGATTTTCATCAAACGCATGGGCGCGGCGGTTCTTCACCACGAAGACCGCGAATAAAGCATCCAAATTTAAACTCGCCACAATCCGGGTGTTTGGTTAGAATACGCCGCTCTTGAAGAGCGGCCTCCCGTTTTTATTTCAAAAGCTGCCGAAGCCGCTTCTTTTTCAAAAACCAAAACTATGATTTCCACAAAAGAATACGCGGCCATTATTGTTGGTGCGGGCCATGCGGGCGTGGAGGCATCCCTTGCCTTAGCGCGCGCGGGTTTTCCCGTACTTTTACTCACCATGGACCGGGAAACCATTGCCAAGATGTCCTGCAATCCGGCCATCGGAGGCCTTGCCAAAGGCCACATGGTGCGCGAAATTGACGCGCTCGGAGGCCGGATGGCGCTCGCCACCGATGCCACCGGAATCCAGTTCCGCATGCTGAACCGCTCCAAGGGGCCGGCGGTGTGGGCGCCGAGAGCGCAGGCGGACAAAAAAGAGTACAACCTTTACATGAAGCGGGCGGTTGAAGCCGAGCCTAATATCGATTTAAAACAGGGACAGGCTGTTGAAATTCTGGCCGCCGGCGGCCGGGCTCGCGGCGTTCGAACCCAAACCGGGGAAATTTTTTCTGCAAAGGCTGTCATTTTAACGACGGGCACGTTCCTTCAGGGCCTCATTCATGTCGGAGAGGTGCACTATCCCGGGGGCCGCGGCGGTGAGCCGCCCGCTGTAGGATTGTCCGAATCTCTGAAGCGTCACGGGATTGATCTCATCCGTTTTAAAACCGGAACACCCCCAAGGCTGGATGCCAAAAGCATTGACTGGGCTGCTACAGAAGAGCAGCTTGGCGATGACCCACCGATGCCATTTTCATATAAGACAAAAGAGCTTAAGGTCGAACAGATGTCCTGTTTTTTAACCTATACGAGCGAGAAGACGCATGAAATTATTCGCAAAAACCTCCACAAATCGCCTCTTTATGCGGGCCGAATTACCGGGACCGGTCCGCGCTATTGCCCCTCGATTGAGGACAAGGTGGTTAAGTTTTCTGATAAAGCCAGACACCA
>JAHFHI010000241.1 GCA_023246995.1 Candidatus Omnitrophota bacterium | reverse complement strand
GCGGCACCACGAGACTTGCCAAAGTGGCAGCCATGCGCCCGCTCAAGCTCTTCCACCCCGTCAGCTCCTGAAACAAATAGCGCGCGAGCCTTGTGGCCACATCGAGCGTGTCATAAATAAAGGTCGTGAAGGCTAAAAGCGTGAACGCGCGCGCAAACTCCCGGGGGATTCCGAAGTGCTGGACAAAACCCGCAAGACCTTCGGCATAAATCCGGTCCGGAGAGGCCGAGGCCAGAGGATCGCCTTTGGCCAGGATCATGACGGTCGAAAGCGCGATCACCGCCACGAGGCTTTCAAGCAGCATCCCGCCGTAGCCGACCGCTTTGCAGTCCGGCTCCCGCGCGATTTGTTTTGAGGTCGTGCCGGAGCAGACGATCCCGTGGAAACCCGAGCAAGCCCCGCAGGCCACGGTCACGAAAAGGAGCGGAAAAAGCGGAGCCCCCTTCGGACTCGTGAACCCCAAAAACGCGGGGTACTCGATTTTCTCCCCCCCGAGAAAAAGCCCGATCACCCCCGCGGCAAGCGTCGCATAAAGAAAAAAACCGCCCAGATAACCCCGCGGCTGAAGCAGCATCCAAACCGGAATGACGGAGGCGACAAAACAATAGCCCAGCAGGATGATATTCCAGAGCTGCTGCGGGCTCAAACCCGCAATAGCCGGAAGGCGGATCGGGATCGACTGCCCGAACCAGATGGAAAGCACCACGAGGGCCAGAAAAAAACAGGTCGCCGGGCCAAGCGGCATTTTGAAACGGCGCAAGCAAACGCCCATCGCAACGCCGATGCCAAGATAAAGCACCGAAGAAGCAGCCACGCCGCCCCCGAGTTCGGGATCGACAAAAGACGCGCTGGTCAGGTCGGTAAAGGCGGTGATGACATAAATCAGGGAGAGCCAGACAAAAAAAAGGAACGCGTAATAGCCCTTCGGAGCGAAATACCGGCGCACGATTTCAACGATCGAATCGGCGCGGTGGCGCACCGAACCGACAAGGCTCGTAAAATCATGGACGGCTCCGAAAAAAATACCGCCGAAGACAATCCAGAGAAGCGCGGGGAGCCAGCCGAACCATAAGCCGCCCAAGATCGGGCCGACAATCGGTCCCGCGGCCGCGATGGCCGAAAAATGCTGCCCGAGGAGCATGGGGGCCGAGGTCGGGACGTAATCCACGCCGTCCTCGAGTTCACAGGCCGGCGTCTTCTTGTCCGGATTTAATCCGTAACGGGCGGCGAGGTAGCGCCCGTAGGTGAGGTAGGCGGTCGAAAAAAGCCCGATGACCCCGAGCGCGACCGCGTAAAGAGGCATTTCCCTTAGGAGGCTGCGCCCGCGGTCTGCAAGGCTTCGATTTCCTCTTTGGCCTGAGCGGGATTTTTCAGGACGATATAAACGAGAAATACCGTTCCGGCGGCGGCGATCCAAAATGCCGCCGGAGAATTTTCATACCGGACCACGATCGGAATTGCGAGCAGGGCCACCATGTTCATGACTTTAATAAGCGGATTTAAAGCCGGACCTGCCGTATCTTTCAACGGATCCCCCACCGTGTCCCCGGTGACCGAGGCCTTGTGCGCTTCAGAGCCCTTGCCGCCGAAGTTCCCGTCTTCGATAAATTTTTTGGCGTTGTCCCACGCGCCGCCCGCGTTGGCCATGAAAACCGCTAAAAGCTGGCCGGAGAGAATCATCCCGGCGAGAAAACCCCCGAGCGCTTCTTTTTTAAGAAGCAGTCCGACAAAAAGCGGTGTCAAAATAGCAAGCAGGCCGGGACGGATGAGCTCTTTTTGCGCGGCATTGGTGCAGATCCGGACCACACGCGCGTAGTCCGGAAGTTTGGTGCCTTCCCAGACGTCCTTGTCCTGAAGCTGGATGCGTACTTCTTTGACGATCAAAAACGCGGCGCGGGCCACGGCCTTGATCGTAAGCGAGCTAAACAGAAACGGAATCGCGCCTCCGATCAAGAGCCCGACAAACACGTTGTGATCGCTTACTGAAAGAAGCGACGCGATCTGGGCATAAGTTTGTTTAGTGATGTTGCTGATATCGGTGATATAGGCGTTAAAAAGCGAAATTGCCGCGACCACGGCCGAAGCGATGGCCACGCCCTTGGTGATGGCTTTCGTGGTATTCCCCACCGCGTCCAGGTCGGCCAAAATCTGGCGGGCCGGTTTGGGAAGATGCGCCATTTCCCCGATGCCGTTGGCGTTGTCGGCCACGGGCCCGAAAACGTCCATGGAGATGTTGTTTCCGGTCAGCGTCAAAAGCCCGATGCCGGCCATGGCTACCCCGTAGGCAACAAAGGTGGGGTTTGTGCCCTGATAAATAAGCGCGGAAAGCAGGATCGAAACCGCAATCACAAGAATCGCCCATACCGTACTCTCGAGGCCGACAGCAAGTCCCGTAATGATGTTGGTCGCGTGCCCCGTCTGGCAAGACTCTGCGATCGACTGAACCGGCGCGCTATGCGTATCCGTATAATATTCAGTCAAGCGGTTGATCGTAACCGCCAGCAAAATGCCGACGAGCGTGGTCCAGACCGGGCGCATATCAAGCCCGTCCACCCCGAGACTCGCCCAAAAGGGAAGCTGGGGTCCTCCCGGTGTTTTAAAATAAAAAAGACCGATCAAAATGAAACCCACGATCGAGCAGGCCGCGGAAATAATAAAGCCCATATTAATAGCCTTCATGGCATTGCGCACCTCATTGCTGGTGCGTACGGCATAGGTGCCGATGATCGAACTGATAACCCCGATGGCGCGCACAAGCAGCGGGTAAATAACACCTTTATGCCCGTAAGAAGCCCAGCCCAGAATCATGGCCGAAACAATGGTGACTTCGTAAGACTCGAAAATATCGGCCGCCATTCCCGCGCAATCCCCGACGTTGTCGCCCACGTTGTCGGCAATGGTGGCCGCGTTCCTCGGATCATCCTCCGGGATATTCTTTTCGATTTTCCCAACAAGATCAGCGCCGACGTCGGCCGCCTTGGTAAAAATGCCGCCTCCCACCCTCATAAAAAGAGCGAGCAGCGTGCCTCCGAAGCCAAACCCGAGCAGGACTTCGTAAGCCTTTTCACCGTAAATCATAAAAATCACGGTCCCGCCAAGAAGGCCGAGGCCGTCGGTCAGCATGCCGGTGATGGTTCCGGTCCGGT